>JAOZHK010000188.1 GCA_026014905.1 Candidatus Bathyarchaeota archaeon | reverse complement strand
GAGTTCCTTGAATTGTATCGCTTCCTCCGCATACTCTTCCTTGGTTTCATGGTACGCTGTGCTGGAGTACGCCGGGACGTTATCCTTACACGTACCCAGAAGCCGGTGAATGGGTTGTTTCGCAATTTTTCCATTTATATCCCACAGGCAAACATCGATAGCTCCAATGATTCTGGTCGAGACTGAGCGATTCATCTTCCACATTTCCCACCATAGTTGACCAATATTCTGAGGATTACGACCCATGATCAATGGTTTCATGAACTTGATGAGGTCTAAAGCAAAATGGTCCGCTCCTTTCCGAGAATTACCTAGAAAAGCGTTGCCATTAATACCCACATCAGTTTCAACCGTCACAACACCAAGCTGCCTGGTGCCTTCAAACGGTCTCCTACGCAGGGGCGCCCCTGCTTTCCACGACTCGGACTTCCAGTTAAACATGTCTAGTTTGACATTTGTTATCTTCATCGTTAACCATCTCTTCTGAGCAAGCTATTGCTCGCGCCTTTATAACAGTTCGCTAGCATAAACGCCTCGCGCGCGCTTTAATCAGCAATAACATTCAATACAGGAATCTGTGGAGCTAATACGCGGCGCGTTAATAATTACGCCTCAACTAGTTGGTAAAAGTGTTTATCGATAGAAGTGCTCTGCAACGTCCGACGGATTTTTCCCTTTGATGAATGTCCCGTCATTCAACTCCTGAAATGCTGTCACAAGTTCCTCTTGCGTGTTCATGACTATCGGACCACCCCAAGAGATGGGTTCGTTGAGGGGATTTCCCGCGATTAGGAGAAAATTTGCGTTCCCGGTAAGCTGAACATGATCAGTTTGGTCTAATACGGTGCTGTGTTGAGATGGGACTTTAAAATCTCCAAGATTTACTGCTCCAGCATAAACGTACAGAAACGCGATCATTTTTGAAGTACTATATGTGAGATGTCCATTGAGTTGTATATCAAAATATTCAACATCAACAGAGAGATCTGAGACTGGGACTTTTTGGTTCTCAACGGTCCCTGCGATGATCTTGATCGTCGCATCGTCTTTCCTTGTCGTGAAGACATCGTGTTGTGTGATACTCCTGTATCGTGGCTCAGTCATCTTCTGTGCTCGTGGAAGATTGACCCAGAGTTGGAATCCCATCATATCTCCATCGAAGGGTTGGGGCATCTCCTGATGGATAATTCCTGAGCCTGCGGTCATCCATTGGATGTCTCCGGATCGTATGACACCTTTGTTACCTAAGCTGTCTCCATGTTCGACTTCTCCCCGTATCATATACGTGACTGTTTCGATTCCTCTGTGTGGATGCCAGGGAAATCCCTTGATATAATCCTGGGGATTATTGGAGCCGAAATGATCGAGTAGAAGGAAAGGATCAAATCGGGGGATTTCACGCGGTCCAAAAACTCGCTTAAGTTTGACGCCTGCCCCCTCCATTGTGGGTTGACTTGCAAAGATTGACTTGCTACCACTCATACTATCACGTTAGACTTTGGGTTACAGAGTGATGTTCCAATTGATCGAGTATCGCCGACCACACGCTGGACAAATGAGTACGACATCATACGAGTCATGTCGTTCAATGGCGACGTGAAACCCGCGATCATAGTCACATTCGTCACAGACTGACGCGCGCGCGTATTTTTAAAGAGCAATGAAACAAACGTAAATGCGCGCGTAAAGTGATGGCTATGGTTAATTTCGGAGGTGCCCAGCGATTTTGCGCGTCCACACTTTAGCTTTTTCAATGTCGGTCTGGTCTTGGCTGGTTCTTCCGAAGATTCGCATTCGTCCTCCAAAGACTTCTACACCAATTGGTTTCAGTGTTGTATTCTTCTGTAGGATGGTGTTGACGTACTTGTTGATCGCTTCGTCTCGTGGCATCAACGATGAGAGAAATACTCCTACATTTTTCTCTAGGAAATTCGTCTTCTCAAGAAACTGAGCGCCTTCTTTGTGCATTCTGAACATCTTGATGCCGGCTCCAACAATGATGTTGTGGTACTGCGTCGGATCA
The DNA here is from genome assembly GCA_026014905.1 of Candidatus Bathyarchaeota archaeon. The sequence goes on along the minus strand of JAOZHK010000188.1, from coordinate 26,850 downwards.
AGATTACGCATCTTCTTCAGATTGACTAAATCTGCCTGCATATTAAATTCGTTTATGAGCACAGAGCGAATCGCTTCTGCATACTCTTCTGTCGTTCCTCCCCTCGTAGCAAACGCAATAAGCGTATTAGTTTCCGTCATAACATTCATCATCAAACAACAAGGTATAGAATAGACTCTATTAAGCAATTATGTCTTACTAGCTTCAACTTTGTACGAGCGCGTGCACGAGTATATAAAACAAAAAAGATTTTATTATATTTGTTTATAAAATCAACATCAAGGCGTTAGAACGAATGGATGAAATCGATCGTAAGATTATTGCTCAGCTCCAACAGAACAGTCGAACAACGTTTGAAGTATTAAGCCGGATTATTGGATACTCGAGTATGGGGGCAAAAAAGCGCTTCGATAAACTAATTCAGGACGGAAAAGTAGTCCCCACAGCCACTCTCGACACTAATCAATTTAACCTCCATCCCGCCATCATTTTCCTTGAAATGGAAAACGCGGAAGTGATGAAGAGGCTCTTGGAACGCTTCAAACAGTGTCCACGAGTTATCAATATATTCAAAACGATGGGGGGGTATAATCTCATTGCCCTCGTGATTGCTGAAGATCAAGACACTCTTGAAAGCATATCAATAGAGCGATGTTCACTCCGCAGTAGTGCAGGCATTAGACGCTCTGAGTTTTTTCCGATTAGCAATGTCGAATACTCTCCTCATCTTCTCGTCCGTGAATACCTGACCCACAAAGACTTATCAATCGCCCCTTGCAATGTCGATTGTCGTCCCTGTCCACAATATCACAACAAGAAATGCGGCGGGTGTCCCGCTACACAATACTACAAAGGATCGATGTAACAGGTTCGAGATGGGCTTTGATTATCGCCGCCCTGATCGCTGGCGTTGAATTATAAATATCTCCTGTGCGATTTCTTCATCAACCGCGATCTGGGTTTGGTCAATTTGAAAAACATAAGATGGAAATCTTTGAATCACTCGAATGGGCTTTCCCGGCAATACGCCCATTGCCATTAGTTTCTGAAGCCGTTTTTTATCCTGTGTGTGGAGATATGCTATCTGCCCCTCGTGTTCAGGATCTAATTGAGAAAGGGACCTCACGATTCGTGTGGTATTCTTTTCACCAAGAACACAGCAGCGTCCAAGAGGAATCGGATTGCCATGGGGACATACGCGAGGATGACCTAGTAAGACACATACGTTCTCTTCTATTCCCTCTCGGATGACATGCTCAAATTTACACGCTGTTTCCTCTACTAATGTATCTTCGATATCAAGAACATCGACTAATAATCGTTCTGCGAGCCTGTGACGTCGAACAACTTTTTCTGCCTCTATCTCACCGTTTTCCGTCAATGAAAGGTGCTGTTGGTGCATTATTACTAACTCGGCTTTAATCAATGTAGATAACGCATCATTATCGTCTGTAATACCTATGTGATTCAAACGTAATTTGGACGTTCCATGTTTTTCTTGATAGGTCCACATTGCTTCAAGGATTTCTTCAGCGTTCTCTTGTAACGGTTTATCAGTCATTTGCGTGTCCTCCAATGATTAAGTGTATCTAGAATAGTTGAATTAGCAGGCTCTTCGAAGCCACAATTCGGGCAGCGAATCATTAAACAACCAATCGAAAAAGGACATCTAGCACAAGATCCCTTCGACTCTTCTATACCATAATTGTATCCACATATAACACACTTCATAATTGCACTCCCAGTGACAGTAAGATAGCATTTAACATGAATCCAACGAAAAATGCGAACGGAAAGATAAAGAGCGCGACAGCCAAGGCAGTTTTCACTCCGCGTTCTTTGACTGTGATTGAAAACTGAGCAACACACGGCACAAAGAGCGTGAGGGTTACTGCAGCAACCACAAGCGGGATTCCAGACAATATGCCTGCTTGTTGCAGATCATAAAGACCCGCAGCGCCGTAATCCCGACGAAAGAAACCGAACAAGAAGGCAATAGCAGCTTCTTTCGGTAGGCCAATCCACGTTACTGGAAAGGCAATGATATTGATGAGAATATCAAACACGCCTGTAATTTGTCCCATCCATAAAAGAAGACTGGCGAAAATGAAGAGGGGGAACACTTCTTTAAAGTACCATTCAATGCGTGTAATCGTTTTCACGACTATGTTGCTAAGTTTTGGCATTCTCAGAGGTGGAATCTCCATATAAAAACTTGGACTTTCCCCTGGAATCAATCGAGCAGATAATATCCCCACAAGAAGGAAAATTCCAATTAGCATCACCGTCCAGATCAAAGCAGCAAGAGAGTTGCCTGTTAACATGCCTAACAGGACACCTATTTGAGCCGAACACGGAACTGCAAGGGCTAGGAGAAATGTCGCGATCACCCGCTCTCTGCGAGTTTCAAGAGTTCGAGTGACAATGGTAGCCATGGTGCTACAACCGAAGCCAAGAATCATAGGAATGACTGCGCGACCATTCAGCCCGATCTTTTTAAAAACACGGTCAATTAAGAGTGCCATACGGGGAAGGTAGCCGGTATCCTCAAGGATGGAGAATGCGAGAAAAAATGTCCCAACAATGGGGAGAATCAAAGCAATGGCATACCGGATACCGAGGGTAATGATACCATATTCACCAACAAATAATTCGCGTATAGCTATCCATGGGATCAAGTTTGTGAATAACTCGATGACGAATGGGTTGATATACATCCCAAAAATCTCCTCTTCAAGAAGGCCAACAAGTGTTTGGGCGCCAAATACTCCCACAAATTGATATAGACCGATATAGAGGACGAGAAAAAGTATTGGGATGCCTGAGATAGGATTCATCATGAGTCGACTCAATCGTTCCCGACGCCTGACTGGAGTTGCAGATGGAACGGTGACGGCGGTTGAAACGATGCTTTTGGCGTCCCATTGACGCCGTCGGTTGATGAGGTAGGTTATGGGTTGAGTGTACTGTTGTTGGATTTCGGTAATGATTTCCATGATATGGTCAATATTTTCTGGCTCTTGAGCTTTGACTAGTGCGGTGATTTCAGGATCTTCTTGCAGTAACAGGAGGCCAATGGAGCGCAGGGCGAGCGAGTAATCATTTGTCAAGAGTTGGGAAAGCGTTGTTAGTGCTGATTCGATGTGATGGTGATATTTAGTAGTCCACGCACGGGATTCTGTCCTGGAAAAATTGATAATATGCTCTTGGAGGGCATTCATTCCATTACCTGTCGTAGCTGTTGTAAGAATCACGGGAATCCCGAGCTTTCCAGCTAAATTGGATGCATCGATCCGTATGCCCAGTTTCTCAGCTTCATCAGCCATATTTAATACTAAAACAAGGGGAAGCCCCGCTTCAAGTAGCTGGAGTGTCATGGGTAACATGCGTTCAAGATTCTTAGCGTCGACCAATTGCAGCACGATGTCTGGCCGTTCGCTAAGTAGCAGGGTTCGGGCGACGCGTTCGTCCTCAGTTAGAGGAAGAAGTGAATACATGCCCGGGGTATCAATAACTTCAAAGTCCTGATCCTCAATCATTCCTTTACCCCGAGACACTTCGACCGTGGTTCCAGGATAATTAGATACTGTCGCGTAGGTCCCTGTGAGGTTATGAAAAATGACGCTTTTACCAGTATTAGGATTTCCCACTAGTGCGATCTTTTTAAGCCTGGTCATCGGAGGCGTGTTCATCGTATGGTGATGACTGCCTTTTCCACGTCGATGTCGCCTGCGTTTTAATAGTGGTCTCATTATCTCACATCATTGTTTGCTGATCCAAATTTTCTCAGCAATGCTGCGGCTGATGGCATGAGTGTTTCCATCAATGCTCAGTGTTATGGGGCCACGGAATGGTGCCTTTTCAATTATTTCCACTGGGACTTGGGGTCTAAGATTTAAGGTAGCTAAGTATTGTAAAATAGCTGGTTCTTCGTGTTCAATTTTAATTATGATGCCATTTTCGTGGATGTTCATCTGTGTTAATGGCTCAGATTTTTCTTCAATGATTTCGCCGTTCGCTGTGGGTATGGGGTTTCCGTGGGGGCATGTTTTGGGATGCCCGAGAACGAGCTCAAGATGGGTAGTCACATTCTCTGTGAGTCCGTGTTCCAGCTTACATGCGGCTTCGTGAGCAGTTCCCCAGTCGAGGTTGAGGATATCGGTGAGAAGGCGTTCTGAGAGACGATGTCGTCTGAGGACATCTATTGCCATCTTTCGACCGGTGTCGGTTAATTTAACGCCTTTATAGGGTTCGTGGGTCACTAGATGGTCGCGTTCTAAGCGTTTAATGGTATTTGTAATGGTTCCGGGGGCAACGTTGAGCATATTAACTAGAGCGCTTGTACGGGCTACTCCCTGTGATTGTTGGAGTCGATAGATGCTCTCCAGATACTCTTCAGTGACATCTGTAATCTTCGCGTCCACAATCCCACACCACGATTGCTCTTAATTATAATTACGATGACTCGTACAAATTATTACAATGTTATGGTTAATAAGTTTTATCAAAACCAGCTCGCTATTAAGCGGGCGTACTATACGCGCGCGCTAACTATTCAAAAACAATAATCGCGTTGGCGTGCGTGTGTTACAAACGCGCCAAGTGTGAATTAGGCAGAACTAATTAAAATCTCGATAATTACATCTGACAGTTTGTTACTTATTCCATTCAGTTCTAAGAGACCTCTACGCGCGCGCATAGTGTGTTAGTGAGTGAGTAAGCTAATGAGCTCTTGAATTGGGTTGGGATATGCTTGAGTGAGTTCTCGTGCGATGTCGGTGGGGATGCCATTCGTGATGAGGGTTCGTTCAAACGTGTTGACAGCTTTGTGTCTGCGATAGTTAGCATGGGCTAAAAGATGCATTGATTGGAGTACGAGTCGTGAGCCATAAAGGAAGTTTGAAATGACTGCTTTCACAGTCATTGTTTAGTCCTCGCGACTCACGTGTTGACCGACATGCATACCCTTTAAGGCTTCGCTCCACTTTGTTAGAGTACCTAGATAATCCTTGGTCATGGCGAGTGCTTGGGCCTCAGGGATGCCCCCTTCACGAATTTTGTTGTAGAACGTTGCAACGGCTTGTCCGACATTGGCTGCAGCTTCTGGGCTGAAAAACGTGTCCAGGATTCCCTTTACAAGACCAGGGATCTCCTTGGATACCGCAGCTAGCAGTGCGGCGATCTCTTCGGGATCTGGCATATCATGTTGTCGTTCATTCATTCTTTCATTCACCTGGTTAGATATACATCGTGGTTAATTACTATAGACTTTCTGGACAATAGTATCCATTTCAGTGGTTAAGGTGGTAGTTGGTACAGATAGCCTTTTTTGATTACCGCGTGTTGTTGGATGAGGATGTGAAGGCGTTTTCGGGTGGTGACACGCGAGGCTTTCCCGCGCTCCGAACGGATTTCCCGTGTTAATTGGCTTATATTGAGAGGGCCATGTAATGCTAATGCTTGAAGGATAATCTTACTAATCTCATCATGTTGTTTTGTCGATGCAATCAATTGTTGAGCTGTGACTAATCGGTCTAAGGTTTTCAAAGGCTCGCCATAAAGAGCTGTACCAAACCGAATGCTGCGCAGAAAGTGAACGACTTCAGGATACTCTTGGCTTTCTGAGAGGATAGCTTCTAAATAATCTAATCGTCGGATGATCCAATCCAACTTTTCATTTAACGCTGTGAGAGATGCTTCAAGGGTGGACAACGTTGCTCTCCTTATTCTCAGACCAATTTATTTCATTTTCGAAGGTATCGCGTCGCTTAAACAAATTAGGGTCATATGGTGGTAATTAACTGATGAGTTTGGGTATTAGTCATCTTAATTAGATCTATCTCATCGAGAAAGTAGATTCCGTTAACAGGTCATGAACTGTTTCGTGAAATCACACATTATGGTTAAAACAATTAACACTATTGGATAAAACTAGTCACTGATTCAAGCGCGTATCTAAGACTTGTTTTATTGTTGACATTGTGGGCAGAGGTACACAGTTCCTCCTCCCACACTCAACTTCGTAATTTGAGTACTACATGTTCGACATGTCTCTTGTTTCATATGTGGTCCCATAGCAGGTGTATAACTGCCTTGATTTCCATAGAGATCGTGGAATAGATTTTTTCCATTCATTCTTATTCTCTCATGAAGAACAAACTTCATCGCGTCGTAAAGAGTCCATTTCTCATCTCTATTCAGTTCAGCAGCTTTTCGTTTTGGGTGAAGTTTAGCTCGGTAAAGAATGTCTTGAAACGCGCTATTGCTTAGTCCCACGACAATGGCTTCTTTTCCAACGAGTACGGGCTTAAGCATTTTATTCTTCGTCGATAATAGCTGTGAGAATTGGTCAAATGTGAAAGTTGGATCAATGGGTGAAGCTACGTTCTCATTAAAATCACGTTGATAGACGTATAACTCTGCCAGCTCACTGTCTTTCGAGGCATGGATGAGACCCATGCTAGTCAGTCGCACAGTGAACACGGTATTATCCTTAAACTCGAGTTTTAAATGGTATTTGCTTGACACGGAGTTGTTAGTTGTGTGATAAAAGATCTTGCCACCATATTCGGGTGCCAGGATTATGTTCATTTTATCACTGAGTTCAAGACGGATTACGTTGCCTCTGGATGTTGCGGATAAAATTGTTTGATCGAGGATTCGGTCGAAAGTTGTTAGGTCCTGATCCATCATGCCAATTCTTTGTAACCTTTCATAATTTTGAAGATGATAGGATTTAATACGCTTGCCTTTAAGTGTTTGATTTATCTGTTCACTGAGAATTTTGGCTTCAGGAAGTTCAATACTCATTATACGATCGCCACTACTGTATACTCAACAGATATTCCAAGTTTAAATGCTTTTACGAGTGAATGTTTTCGTTAAGCTCATTGGAATTCGAGTGAAAACAGTTGATAATCTAAATATTATGTTTATTTATCGATGATTAAAACAACTTATTTCACGAGCGCGAGATAACATTGAGGCGGAAAATTGTGATACCAGTTGAGGATAAAGGCGGCTTAGCTGCGCTTTTATCACGATATTTCGGGAGAGCTTCATACTTTCCGGTAATCAATATCGATGACGACAATCAGGTATGGAGCCAACAAACGATATCGAATAGAAGTGAGCATTTTGGAGGACGTGGTCACCCGCCAGACTATTTTATGCAATTGAAACCCGATGCGCTTATCACCTATTGAATGGGTTTACGAGTCTTAACTGTCTTTCAAAATGCGCAGGTAGCAGTGCTGAAGACGACAGCATTAATCGTTAGTGATGCTATTACGCTCTACAACAATGATCGGCTCGAAGAGTTAACTGAAGGCTGTCATCACGCCCATCACCAGGAAAACTAACTAGCTACAGATATCCTACGCTTCGTGTCGATTCGCGTCCAGATTCAATTGAACCGTAGAGATAAATACGTCACCACAGATAGAATAACGATGTACTTTCACGCGATCGTACAATGTGAAAGGAATGACAATATCAAAACTCCATTTACATGTTACTAATCGCTGTACAAGTTATTGTAAACATTGTTCTTCAGCGTCAGGACCCAATGGGCATAAGGTGCTCGCAAAACGTGATTTCGAATACATCCTTGATTGGGCCTACAATCAAGGAGTGCGCTGGGTAGAATTTAGTGGGGGAGAACCTCTTACTCTTGGAGATGACTTATTCGCGGTCAGTAAATACGCCCATCATAAGCCTCTCTATATTTCAATACTGACGAATGGCTGTCTACTCGACAAAAAAACCGCTCAAAGATTGCGGGAGGTGGGCGTTAATAGCATAGGTATCTCGATTTATGGAGCTAATGCCAAAACACATAACGATTTCACGCAGACACCTCACTCCTTTTCACAAACTCTCAATGGGATTACGAATATCAGCAAAACTGGTATAGAGTCAATAGCTAATGTCATTGTAACCCCACAGAATCTGACTGAACTGCATCGTTTACCCTCACTTTTAGAGAATATCGATCTGTTCACTTTTGGATCTGTTGTCCCCGCAGGACGAGGGGCATCATTGCGAAATTATTCCTTCTCAGAAGAAGGCTATATGCATGCAATCAAAAAAATTGAAAGTGATTTCATAGGGATAAATCATTATTTCATGATAAGTCTCTATCCCTCTTCTTCCAAGGACATGATGCGATTTTGTATGCGACCAAATGAAGAAGTAACAATTGATCACAACGGGTATGTGATTCCATGCTGTCTTCTTCCAGCTTCTCTTCGGAATCTTCGTGCAAATAGTCATCACCGGGATTTAGCTAAAACCTTCAAACAAGCATACGATGATCCCGTTTTTCATTGGTTATCAAAAGGGCACCGTTCGATGTGTAATTATCTCCAATACCCCACAATTTCTGCGAATTTATGTTCAAGTTGTATTGAGATGTGTCATTTAGTGAAATCCGGAAGAAAAATGAGGAACGGTTATTCTATGTGAGTATTGGGAGGATTGTGAATGAGTAGTGATGTCGATAAATTTGTGAGATTTTGTGAAACGTCGTTTGGAAAACAGATACTAGCGAAAGAAGTTGAGTATCTTGCCCGCGAGTTACAGGGATACACGAATATTCTAAATGTGGGATGTGGCATCGGAACTTTTGAACAACACCTACCCGACTTTACTATCACAGGCCTCGATATCTCAGAGGATATGTTAAACGAAGCACGACTCCGAAGTGACAAAACATTCATTCAAGGTAATGCGCAAGACCTACCTTTTGAAGATGCAACGTTTGATGCTGTCTTCACTGCAGCGACACTTGAATTTCTGGATGATTACCAACAAGCGATCATGGAAATTGCACGAGTTACGAAGCTTCAAGGCAAATTTGTCGCAATGGTGCTAAACTCTGAATCGGAATACTTTAAAAACGAGATCCTGAAACCAGGTGATTACTTCAATCGAATGAAGCATCTCGATGTCCAAGCAATTAAGAATTTCACTTCAACTTTTTATTCAATCATTAAGTCAGAATACTTCCTGGGCATTAAAGGCCACGACGTTTTTGACACCGTGGATAAGAAATACGCTAGTATATTCAGCATTGTTGGGATTAGAAACTAGTGAAACGGCTCTCTCGTGCTGCTTAACTTTCTTTCTTTGACAGAGTTTCAGGGATGGCTTGTAACCCCACGATCTTCATGACTTGGGTCAGAAGTATCAGAATGAATAGGAATTCAGTATTCAGGGTTACCCACAAGAGGCTACCTATTCCCGGGGTAATAACGCTAATCAAGCCGCGAAAGAGACCTAACAGACCAAGCCATCGACCGAGGAGATGCGAGGGGACAAGCTCGGCTGTCATGGCAACTTGAGTAACTGCTATAAGCATAAAAAAAGCCTTGAAAGATGCCGGAAAGAAGCAGGGTCACCGGATCCGGCGCGTAGATTAGTAAGAGTAACGATAAGCAGTAGAGTGGCGTTCCTAGATAGATCACTTTCTTCCGACCAATATTGTCTGCTAACCACCCAACAGGAATGGAGAGAATGAGTGGAAGAAGGGTGGCCATAGCGCGCGCGTGCGCACTCTAGCATCTATCCGCTCTGTAACTATCTCGCACGTGCATTACACAAGCACTTCCCGAATATGTGCGGGAAATCTACATATGTGAATGCGTTTCATAAAAATTCCAGGTGATATAATGCCATTATTTGTCGTGTTAGGAAATTGGACGCAGAAACGCATGGAAACGATTAAAGAATTACCCGCAAATATCAAAGCCGGGCGATCGGTCTTTGAATCGTATGGAGTGAAAATTCTCAACATGGTCTTTACACTCGGACGCTACGATCTCGTCGCCATCTGCGAGGCTCCCAATGCCGAAGCCATTACAAAAGCGCTCCTCAGCTGGGGCAGTCAAGGCTTACTCCGCACCGAAACCTTAACCGGATTCACACCAGCGGAAATTTCCGAGCTAGTTTAAGGAATTAGCTAGCTAGCTTGCGTAGTTCGTTATGTCGTAAAAACAGCTTGGTCTTCGACCAACTTTTTTCTTTTTTTTCAATTGTCATTGAGCACTTGCAGAGCTCGTGCGTGTTTCACTCGTTGTATAAAGATTAATCAACAGCTTAATTCGTGCGTGACGCGCGCGTTTCTGTAATTATCACGCTAGTGCGTATTTGGCGTTAGTTCTGGTGGTATTCTGGATTCACATGGGATATTTGTCTGGCAGAACCCGCAACCATAGCCTTTGAACGCATAATGTCGTGGCACATAGTGTCTCGTCATTCTCAGATATTTTGAACAGAGAATCTTATTATGTCCTTCTTGTGTGATTGCGCCAATCGGACAGCGGTCTATACATTGTCCACAGGTTCCTTTCATATAGAAGAGACAATAGGCGTTATGATTCTCATATACTCGTTGTGAGGGATTGATGTAGAGGTTAGCGACAACGGATCCCACGCGCATGGCCTTGCCAACTGGCGTGATCAATCCATCTGAGAGCCCGAAGGTGCCCAGACCCGCCGCGTACGCTGCATGTCGTTCAGACCAGGTGGAGGCGTATCCGTATTTCGCTGAGGTCTTTCCCTCCCATAAGGGGGAGAGCATTGGAGCTACGGCTTCGATCCCCTGCTTCTGGAACTGATCGACGAGGTGTTGTCGAAGCTTGGCATTAAATTCTTCACCAAATATTCGTGATCGTGCCCATCGTTCACTGGGAAAATGGGTTTCCTTACGATGATCCTGTTTCGTGGCTTCAGTTTGGGGTAAAATCCAACTGATTACGGTGATTTGCTCTGCGTTGAACGTGTTTTCGGGATAGTGATGGGAAAGAAACTCAAGCGGATATCGATAAAACGCTCCGATATCCGTTTTATAAAACGCATATAAGGGATCTGCGCCATTACTGAACCCAACGAGAGGCTCTCCCCACGCAGGCTCATTGTGCCATTTCTGCAGGGTATTGGCTGGAGATGCGGTGAAGGCTTTCACTTCTTGAATAATCCACTCAGGATCTTGCATGGTTGTAGTCATCTCATTCACCTAAAGCTAGCGAAGGCATATTTATTTAAGTTATACATCGTATAGACGTTGTGCCACATATATGGCTTGTTTCCTTACATTGTGCAGGAGGACTATGATATGGAGAGAGTTAGGGAGAAAATTGTGTTGGCTGCTTTATTTGTGTCGCGATTCGCAATTTCGTCACCTCGCATGATTGTGGGATTGCTGTTGATTGATATCGCTGCGTCGTTCAGTGTCTCGATTGGCGTCATGGGACAGATTTCTACCTTATCCTCACTGGTGGGGATGATCACGGCGTTTGTGATGGGAGTTGTCAGTATTCGGTTTCGACATAAATCGTTGCTGTTGCTGGGTCTTATGACTATGCTGTTGGCTTCCGTGGGGTGTTTCGCGTCGTCGAATTATGTGGTGATGTTGATCAGTTATTCTCTCGTGAGTTTGGGTGGAGTGATCGGGTCGCCAATGACGAGTACACTTGTGGCGTCACATTTCGCGATTCGCAGGCGGGCTTATGTGATGGGGTGGCTGATGGCAGGTGGTGGCTTAGCGGTATCGTTAGGGGCACCAATTATCGCTTGGATTGCGGATTGGCGCTTGGCGTTTCTTGGATTTGTTGCTCCTATTGTGCTTCTCAGTTTTCTTTTAGTCTTAACAGGCATTCCTATGGCAGATGATGACTCGTCAACCTCAGCCCGTGTCCCTCGGTATCGGGAGAGTTTTAACGCTATTCTCAGAAATGAGTCTGCACTGGCCTGTTTACTGGGGACGATGCTGATTGTCGCGAGTTTTCAAGCCGTGTTTCTCTATGCTTCCTCGTTTTTTCGACAACGCTACCTAATTTCAACGGAGGAAGCATCCCTCTTTGTGTTTGGGGGAGCGATGTGTGTCACGATTGGAGGCGTGTTGAGTGGGCGATTTGTCAATCGGCTCGGGCGGAAGCGGCTAGTCGTGGTAGTGGGGATCCTACAAAGCGTATGTATTATCGCCTATGCTATGATCCCGTCCTTATGGTTTGCGACAGCTGCACGGTTTATCGGGAGTGGGATGGCAGGTGTCATGTTCTCTGCGTTGGGTAGTCTTTCACTCGAACAATTGCCACGATTTCGTGGAACAATGATGTCCATTCAAACAGCGATGCAGAGTGTAGGGAGCGCCTTAGGTGCTGGTATCGGTGGAGTCGCGTTAGTCCTCTACGATTATGAACTCGTCGGGATTTCTCTCGGTATCTTAGCAGTGATTGGAGCCTTTATTGTCCGTGTCTTTACAGTTGATCCTATCTCAGACATCTCACGTAAGAGCTAACGAGATACGTGGAAGACGTCTACGTATCATTTTGAAAGGCTTAAATGCGAGTCATTCAGACTCTGTAATAACAAGAGGGTATTGAGTATATGATCATTCAATCAGATCCCGCGGAGAATCAAGGCTTACTTCAGGTAGCGCAACTTATGGTGGTGGCAGCACGAACCGCACCGAAAGCCAGGGGAGAAGACGATATCAGTACAGCAATCGTTAGTCAAGACGATAAAGGGACACTCGCTGACACAATGGAAGCGCTTGGTCGAACCCGAGATGCACAAAACGTGCGAGACGCTGGCATCGTGGTTCTTATTGGTGTCAAGTGTGGACTAGCAAGTGATGCGTTCTGGCCGTTTAAAGCCAAGCTTGTTGATCTTGGAATTGCTGTTGGATCCGCTGCAAAAGTTGCCAGTGATCTGAATGTAGATAATCGGATTATGTATAGCATTGGCGTTGCAGCTAAAAAACTGAAGCTACTGGATGCTGATGAAATTCAAGGAATTCCACTCTCAGTATCTGGCAAAAATATCTTTTTTGATCGAAAACGTTAGCTACCTAAAAGTATACACATAATACGTTACATGCACTCTCATGGAGAAATGATCAACTATTGGACGCTTCCTCACGCGTATACGAGAGCATAGTTCCACAAATTGACCTTCCCATGATCTTTTCAATCGCACTCATCACAATCGTGGGTATTGTAGCATACTACGCTGTGACACGACTGATAACAACAACTGCACAACGCACCAACATTCAAACGGAAAAAGTCGATGCAATCATCAACATCGTGAAGATTGTTATTGGATCCTTCGCATTTATCACGATTCTCGGAACTTTGAACATTGATATCACCGGACTCATTGCAGGTGTAGGTATCGGTGCCATCGCGATTGGCTTCGCGGCGCAAACGCTGATCTCGAACTTCATCTCGGGCTTGCTCCTTTTTTTTGAAGACGTTTTTGATCACGGGGACTATATTCAAGTCGGTGACGTGATTGGACGCGTCGTCAAGATGAGTTTTCGGACAACACAGCTGGCTACCATCGATGGTAATATCGTGACCCTTCCCAACACTCTGCTCGCCTCCAACCAACTCATCAATCTCACCGATGGAAAACCCGAGATCCTATTAACCATCCCTGAAACCATTGATATCTACGCTGATACTCAGCACGCTAAACAACTCATGCTCGAAGCCTTACCCGACATTGATGGCGTCATCATAGATGACACCCATCAACCTGTGATTACACTTGACCAGGAACCTGTTCAATGGAGTACCACCCTCACCCTCTATGTAACTGCAGTTAGTGTTAACTGGCATCTCACCCAATCAAAGATCAAAGAAGCAATCAAACACAAATTCAAAGCAGCCCGCATATTGCCTCCAGTCCCAGCTTTCGCACGGATACGAATCGCCGATATTCAAAAGGAATTAGATCAGTTACATGAACAATAGACACACGCGCGCGCGTAAACCAAATATTTCTCCTACATCCACCTCCAAACTTACATGATCGACCGCAGTGATGTCATTGAATTGTTTGCTCAAATCCTTGATAATGATCGCGGGCCTCAATTTATCAACCTCAGGTGGATGTGTCATTCGCTTAAATCACCTCTTTCTAGTTTATTTCCTAAACAGAATTATTAATAATAGTTTATTATACCACTTTTTTTTAAATAATATGCCGTTGATTATTAATGATTGGATCAACAACGAGTTCATGCGCGCGCTGGCTGAAGTCTTAAATACTCCTAAAAAACAAATTACAAGTTAAAAATGAGGGAAAATACATGGCAAATAATCGAGTAATAGCCGCTGCAATCATCGTGATTCTTGCAATCGTTGCTGTTGCCTACTGGTACACCTCAACACCTGCTGAACAACCAGCTTTTAATGTCTTGGTAGCCTACGACGTCAATTCGCGTGGAGATAAATCGTTTAACGATATGGCCTATTTCGGAGCTGCTCAAGCCCAAGTAGAATGGGGTGTTAATGTCGCTGAAATAACGCCACTCAGTCTTGCAGAGATGGAAGATGTCTTAAGGACCGTAACGCAAAGCGAAGAATATGACATAATCTTATGCATTGGATTTCTCTGGTGGGATGCCCTTAATACCGTCGCTCAAGAGTTTCCAGACCAGAAATTTGGTGCAATCGATATTCAGCTTCCAGAACGAGACAATGTCTTGTCTGTCAGTTTTTACGAAGAAGAAGGTTGTGTTCTTGTTGGAGCATTGGCTGCACTAGTTACCAATAGTACTACAGTTGGAAACGTCTTGGGCATGGAGATTCCGTTACTATGGAAGTTTGAAATTGGCTACAAATTTGGTGTCCAATATATAGAGAACATGACTGGACGTGATATTGAAGTGCTGTGGGACTACACTGGAGAATTCGGGCGACCTGATCTTGGCAGGGAATCCACCATTACTATGCTTGACGCTGGAGCCGACGTCATCTTTCAAGCCGCTGGAGAGACGGGTCTTGGAGTTATTGATGCAGTCGCTGAACGTGGAAGCGCCAGCGAATTACCCTTTGCAATAGGTGTTGATGCTAATCAAGATTGGGTGCAACCTGGGCGCGTCATCGCGAGTATGCGTAAACTCGTCAACATCGGTACTTACACGGCGATAAAACAAGCGTATGAAGACAATTTCCAAGGCGGAACTGTGATCTATCTAGGTATGGCAGATGGAGGTATCGGTATCAGTGACCTTACCGACCTTGATGTCTGGCTTAATGATCCGATTCTGAAATTAATTATTGAAGAGGATACGGGTATGACAACAGAGGAAGTGCGGACACTTGTAGCTGATATGCGCAACGCGTGGGCTAACGTAACGATTGATGACACTGACTATACAGTCTGGGATATCATCGCGGATATTCAACAGGATATCATCGATGGTGACATTATTGTACCTGTTGCAACAGCAGACAATCTTGCTGAATTACGGGCACGATACGGTTAACCAACTCCCTTTTTTTTTTATATATAATTCCTATTCTAATACGAAACAGTGTTTGCTACGCGCGCGCAAGATTCATGGAGTGAGATGTCCTGGCAATCCTTGAAGTGAAAAATGTTCATAAAATCTATCCTGATGGAACCTATGCTCTCAATGATGTCAATTTTGCTGTGCAGCCAGGCGAAATTCATGGACTTGTTGGGGAGAATGGCGCTGGTAAATCTACTCTGATGCGTATATTATTTGGCTCGATTGCTCCATCTCAAGGACAAATCTTTGTACACGATGAAGAAACGGTGTTACATGATCCATCCGATGCGATTCGCTTAGGCATTGGGATGGTACCTCAAAAATTTGCTCTTATTAATTCGTTCTCGGTCACCGAGAACATCATTCTTGGCGCAGAACCTAATCACGCGGTTATTCTCAATCAAGAGAGAAATAATGAGATGATTCAACGTCTCGCTCAAGAGACGGGGTTATTAATCAAGCCAGATGCTATGATCTCCACCCTCTCGATTGGGGAAAAACAACGGGTGGAGATACTTAAGATGCTGTATCGAGGTGCATCGATCCTGATTCTTGATGAACCCACCTCTGTCTTAACGCCTGTTGAAGTCAAGGATTTTTTCACGATTTTACTTCGCCTGAAACAACAGGGCTCCACGATTATTTTTGTCACTCATAAATTACGTGAAGTGCTGGAGATCTGTGATCGTATTACTGTCCTCCGCAATGGGAAAATTGTTGGTGTGACTGATATTCAGGATGCAAGTCCAGAACAACTGGCGCGAATGATGGTGGGGCGAGATGTGACTTTTCAATTATCAAAGACAACGCCACAAAGTGATGAACGTGTTGTATTGGCTGTCCAGAACATTGTCGTGCGAAGTGAAACTGATGCTATCGCCGTAAATGATCTAACGTTCCAACTCATGGCAGGGGAAATTCTTGGCATCGTGGGAGTTGAAGGCAATGGTCAAGCAGAGCTAGTGGAAGCGGTAACTGGTCTTCGTAAAACCGAGAGCGGGTCGATCACGATACTAGATCAAAATATTACCGAATTAACCTCTCGTGAGATCAGGCGATTGGGCGTTGCGCATATTCCTGCTGATAAAGATACAGGACTTGTCGGCGATCTCAATATTGAAGAAAACCTAATCTTGGGGTTTCATGAAGATCAACCCTATAGTACTGGATATCGATTGAATCAACAAACGATTATGCAATTTGCATTAGGTGCTATCTCCGAATATAATATCCAAGTACCGAGCAATAAAGCCCAACTCAAATATCTTTCTGGGGGAAATCAACAACGAGTGGTCGTCGCTCGCGAACTCAGTCATAACCCTCAAGTCATTGTCGCCGCTCAACCAACACGAGGGTTAGATGTCGCGTCAACAGAGTATGTTCGCTCAATTCTCCTTCGTATGCGTGAACAGAATAAAGGGATCCTGCTTATTAGTACTGACCTCGATGAAGCCATCCAATTAAGTGACCGACTCGCAGTGATGTATGCAGGATCATTCATTGACATTGTCGATCCCGATGGAATAACCGAAGAGCAACTTGGGCTGATGATGGGAGGTCATACACTTGGAGAACGGAGGTAGATGATTAGGTTGGAACAAAAAACGTGGTACTCACCCATCCTAAATGAGATTAAAAAATGGACTCTTGCTGACATAGATCTGCAACAGATCTATCAATCCATTCTTTCTCTTGCTTTCGCTTTACTTGCTGGGGCGATCATCCTCCTCGTGAGTGGTTATGATCCTATCTATGCGTATATCACATTATTTCAAGGAGCATTTGGCAATCTTTTCGCTGTATCAGCAACTCTTGCGCGCGCGACACCCATTATTTTCACTGGACTCGCACTATCCATTAGCTTTCTCGTAAATGCTGTGAATTTAGGAGCCGAGGGGCAATTATATCTTGGTGCTTTTTTCGCATTCTTAGGAGGGTACGTGTTTCATTTACCACCAATACTACATGTCATTGTCGCCATTATCATGAGCGCAATCGGTGGAATCCTCTGGACGATTCTTCCTACGATTCTCAAAATTAAACGTGGAGTTCACGAGATTGTAACGACAATGATGATGAATGGGATTGCTTTCCTACTGACCGATTATCTCACCCTTTATCACTACCTTGATCCCAACGCTTCCATCATCGGGGCTACTCAGTTCATCGATGACACAGCAATCTTGGGACGCGTCATCCCCGGCACGTCGTTATCTTATGCATTTCCCATCGGACTACTATTTGTTGCCGGTGTTTACTATCTCTTAAAGCGAACCAATATTGGCTATAATATTCGAGTAGTCGGCCTCAATCCTAAGGCGGCTGCTTATGGAGGAATTGCCGTGAACACAATCTGGTCGTTAGGGATGTTAATCAGCGGTGCTCTTGCAGGAATTGGTGGTGCTGCGGTCACCTTGGGTGTATATCGCCGGTTTCTCGTCCGCTTCTCGCCTGGTTATGGACTGCCTGATGGTATTGTAGTCGCATTAATTGGGCGGCGAAATCCCATTGGTGTCGTGTTAGCAAGTATCTTCGTGGGTGCTTTGTATACCGGCTCTATCAATATGCGCCTTCAAACACAAATTCCTAAGGAACTAGCCCTTGTATTGATTGGAATTATCACTATCTTTATGGCGCTTCCCGAGTTTTGGAGGATTATTCAAAAATGGTTGACGTAATATTTCTCTCCTCATTGCTCGCGGCGTCTCTCCGTTTAGCGGTTCCCGTCGTTATCACCGCTGAAGGAGAGGCGATTGCAGAGCGATCGGGAGTGATGAACATTGGGATTGAAGGTATCGCATTGCTTGGCGCATTTTCGGCTACTGTTGTAACATCGATAACCCGGAATCCAGGTCTAGGTGTTCTCGCTTCCCTCCTTGTTGGGGCTCTAGCAGGCGCTATTCATGCAGTTATCAGCCTGCATCCCCGGGGTAACCAAATCCTTAGTGGTATCGGACTCAATACTTTTGCTCTTGGATTCACTGCATATGGGATGATCATTGTCTGGGGGGAGCTCTTTGCTAGTTCGTCACCTCCCGTACCCAAGATCCCAAAGATCCCGTTACCAATTACTGGAGCATTCGATGAGCTCAGTATCTTTGTTGTCTTGATGTTTATCTTGGCAGGTATTATCTATTTTCTCATTTTCAAAACACGATTAGGCTTACGTCTACGCTCTGTGGGGGAGAATCCAGCAGCTGCTGATGCGGCAGGATTAAATGTCTACAGAATACGTTTTATTGCAGTTGTTATTGGTGGTTCTCTCGCTGCCCTGAGCGGTGCCTACCTGGTGGTTGATCAACAAGGACGATTCCTCCGATTTATGGCGACCCGCGGCTTCATAGCATTAGCGATCGTTGTCTTTGGGAACTGGAACCCCTTCATCATCCTGATCGGAGGACTTGTATTTGGTTTTGGAGAAGCCCTTGTCTCCCGTCTCGCACCCGCTCTTGGTGTAGGGATCGCTCCTCAATTTGTTCAGATGGTACCATTACTCCTAACAATCGCAATCTATAGTCTTCGACGAAAAACGGTCCAACCAGAAGCTTTGGGTGAACCCTTCGTGAAAGAGTAAGAACAACCGATTGGTGTAGCTGAATCTCGATGACGATATTCACTCTTCTCGGTCTTCCCGGATCAGGAAAATCGTATTATGGCCAACAGTTAGCTATAGAATTTCGTATCCCCTTTCTTCCGGAAAACGCAACACGACTTATTCATCAACAAGGCTTTGTACCAGGCGCCCAGGGTTCACTGCAATTTGATCAAGAAATTTTTCTTGCGAATGTCCAAACAACAAATGAAGTACTCGCCTTAGATCACTCCGTGATCTGGGAAGGAGGACCTCTTCAAGACCAGATGTTTATTAAAGCTCGAATTAAGTTTAGCAGTGACGACGTCTCCCAGCGACAACAGCTGCTAACTCAATATGAGCGTCCGGTCTTTCAGCAACTGCACAAACAGACATATTATCTCTTGTTTGACATCACCCCAATCATTTCTCTTCAACGACAACAGACGCGGCAAAAACCAGAACTTTTAACCGTAGACCTCGACTTTTTAGCCTTTTTACGACAACAACTTCGGGCTTTCTGTAAGATCGTTCCTCAGCAGTCACTGATTGTAGATATGCATCACTCAAAACATCACATTATCAATCAATTATTTCACAAGTTTCATCAGATATGTTCCTAGCTGTGTTAGAGAGCTAGCTTTCTATGTCGATGTGCAGGATGAAGTTACGTTCGTGTGTATCAGAATGCATTACAGTGAAAAACGTCATCGATGGAGCGTTTCCAAGCAAGTTCAGGTATCGCAGCGGGATATCCAAAAGCAACAGAAGCAACGATGGGATAGTGATCTGGTATCTTGAGGATCTCTCGGACTTTCGCCTCATTTGGACGCACGTCAATCCAGCAGGCACCAATTCCATTAAGCCATGCCGTAAGAACCATACTCTGTAATGCCATGGCCACTTCGAGCTGGTACCATCGAGGGGACTCACTGGGGTCTCCACAACCTACAATAACGATCGCTGCATCCTCGATGAACTTCGCATTGGTAGCTAACACGTTCTTTATCGTTGGGTCAGTAACGACGATAAACTGCCACGGTTGAACATTGTGAGCAGTGGGCGTGTGTCGTCCTGCTTCAAACATCTGTTGTAACACTTCATCCGGAATGTCTTGCTGTTTAAATGATCGGATACTTTGCAATTGTGTAATATCGAAGCCCTTTTGACTCTTCATGTTTTCACCCATCTTCCTTCCAATAGTTTGCTCTCTATCCTAAATTCTTTGTCATCTTTTGAGAGCATTTGATTGACTATAGAGGATGAGCTATGATGAGATAATGATAGGGACCAATATCCTGGACTCTCACAATGTAAAATTCTGCGCCTTTGATGAGGTCAATGGCTTCTTGCTGGCTAAATCGAATGTGAAGTGGAGGACCGATCCGCATAGGCTTTTTTTTCCAATCCAGATTTACAAGTTTTCCTGAGGGCTTCAGCATTCTTCGTGCATTCTGCAAAACTTTAGCTGCACTTGTAAAATCGTGGAGATTAATACCAAAAAACACGATGTCACCGCAACCCTTACAGAGTACATGATCCTCAGCCATTCCAGTCGTTACCTCCAGGTTGGTCAGATGTTCACGGTTGGCTTTCTCCTGTAAACGAGTTAATGCTGCAGTATTAACATCGATAGCGAGTACTCGACCGTGGGGCGCTACTCGTTTAGCCGCAGGGATTGTAAAGTATCCATCGCCACACCCGACATCAATGAAGGTCGAATTCGGTTGAATTTCGATAATGTCTAGGATGTCCTCTGGTGGTTGCCATTGTTCTCGTTCAAAATCTCGATCAAAGGTCATCTCGTACTCAATGCTCCAATAACTCTAATTAGAATTGATTTTCGAGATTTTTAGTGTTTCGAAAATCATTTTTCTACTTGAAATTGGTGCATATGAGATGTTTACAGGCGTAGAATGTAATGTTTTTATCGTTGCGAAAGAGAGATACTTATATAGGGTACATGTGCAGCTATAGATTACAATAATTCTTTGAGAAAAACCAAAGATTAGTGTAATATTCGTCTTGAGGCAATCCCTTGGGTAAAAGAAAAGTACTAAGCGAATCCGAAATTCGACCCCGAGTACCAAATTTTGAATATGAAGTCCTCGGAATCGTTGAGCGACTCCTCGGCTATGATCGGTTCACAGTTCGATGTTTTGATGGACACACTCGAATGTGCCGTGTTCGCGGAAAAATGAAGCGCCGCGTCTGGATTCGCATTAACGATATCGTTATAGTGTCTCCATGGGATTTTCAATCTGACAAACGGGGAGATATTGTCTATCGTTACCGTCGGAATCAAGTTGATTGGCTCAAAGATCACGGATACTTGCGAGAAACAGCTGCAATATTTACATGACAGCGCGCGCATGTCAGCTAACCAGTTTTTACTAACTCCTAATAACATGCATGTTTAGGTATTCTATAGCAATTAACAGACAACTGTCAGTAAAAAGGTAGTGAAGATGTTGTCTTCACCGTCTTGAATAAGAGACAAATCCTCCAATTATCGCTAATAAGCCAATTAAAATGATGATGCCTGGCCACCACCAGTCGAAGTACCACAATACTCCGATACCGATAAGGAAGACGGCTCCTGAAATGGCGCCCCAAAGGCCTCCACCTGAACCGCTTGGTCCAAAACACGCACTCTCTCGTGATCGTCTTTCACGTCCGCGCGAGATTTGTGGCTGAGACAAGTTAGCTCCGCAATGGGGACAAAACTGATCCTCAACGCTTGTTTCTTTTCCACAATGTGAACAGTATGGCATTTTAGTTCTCCTTACAGAAGTAAAGATTGTCTCTTCTAATATATTCATTATGCCAGGCTGTCGAGATGCAGTAAGTGCAAGTTACTTATATTCATTAACTTATGGAATGAGAGATTTCAACTGGTGGAGAATACCCTGTTTCACCATATACCAGTAAATGCGCCGTCGTAACGGACGCGCGCGCGTTTCGAGGCCCTCGACTTCGCGGTCGAGGAATGCGGCTAGCTGGAGAATTCCAAAGGGAGGTGGCAAATATTCTCCCATGACGAACCAGATGTCTTTAGGAGGTTCAATGAATAGAATACGCATAGGAAAACGCCTAATTACGAGTTCTTATCGGTATTCTTCAAAGATTTCTTGAAATGCTTGACAAAAATAATGGCATGCTCGGTCAATGCCTTGGCTGCCTCGGGGAGTCAGCGTGTACGTGACGCGCCGTCCCTCCTTTTCGCCTTTGATCAATTCTCGCTGTGTCAGGTCCTTTAATGCAGGGTAAATGGTTCCAGGTGTTGGTTTGGTCCCGCGGCGTTTCGCGATCTCTTCGGCGATTTGTTGGCCATGCATGGGCTCTTTAGTTAGAAGCCAAAGAATCATGAATGATAACATGCCCCGCATGTCACAGCACATCACCGCGTCAGGTACCTCTTGGCAGCACTCGTCGCTCATGTTTACTATTGGGTGTGCGATACATTTATATGTTCCTTGCAGAAATTTATAGGACATCCTATACTATGAAGGTACAAACAATGAGTGAAACTGACGTGAAAGAGTTCGTGAAGCAACGATACAGCGAGATCGCGCAGCAAGAGCCCTCATGCTGCTGTTCCTGCGACTGCTCCACAAGTAATATCGCGCAACAAATTGGCTATACTGATGATGATTTAAACGCCATTCCTGAAGCTGCAAGCATGGGGCTCGGATGCGGTAATCCCGTTGCCCTCGCAAACCTGCAAGAAGGAGAAACGGTTCTTGATCTCGGATCAGGGGGTGGAATCGATGTCTTTCTCGCTGCCAAGAAAGTCGGACCACAAGGAAAAGTAATCGGTATTGATATGACCCAGACCATGATCGAGAAAGCCCAATCCCTCGCTGCAACCCATGGCTACGAGAACGTGGAATTTCGATTAGGCGAGATCGAACATCTGCCAGTAGATGACGAAACTATCGATGTCATCATTAGTAACTGCGTGATCAATCTCGCGCCTGATAAAGCCAAAGTCTTCAACGAAGCCCATCGCGTACTCAAATCCGGAGGACGAATTCTAATCTCAGATCTTGTCACAGAAGGCGAGTTACCCCTCGAAGTTAAGAAGAATTTTGATGCTTGGGCTTGTTGTATCGGAGGCGCGCTTGAAAAGAACCAATACTTAACGATAATACAAAATGCAGGGCTCACGAATGTTCATATCGTGAAGGAAGCCACCTACGATCTCGGAGTATATTCTCAAGAATTACAAGGGAAAATAACTAGTATCCAAGTTGAAGCCCAGAAAATTTAATGGATCGACATTTTCCTCTACACTCTTTTTGTCCGCGATTTCCCAGATAGGTGTTTTCGAAAGCTTAATGAACGGCTCCTTCTTCATACTAGTTAATGAACCAGAATAATTTCGAAGAATCCTATTGTGGCGAGTGTAAACAACCTCTTTTTCTTAATAAACAGGAATGCCTCGATTGGATCGAAAACAAGTTAAAACAAGGGTACATCGTCTGTCAATGCTGTGGAGCTACACAGGCTCTTGATGAGCAGACGTAGCTAGCTCAAGACGATTACGATTCTTGCTGGAGATAATTTATCCACCCAAGGTGCGGTGGGTTGATATCGAGTTGCCAGAGTAGAGCGATAAATTCGCCATGGTGATGCGTTTCTTCCAAAAGAAAATGAAATAAATTGTCTTCAACGGTTGACACAATGATGCGTCCGTCTCTATATCGACGGGTAACGTGCCGAGTGAGTTCATCAGGAGTGAGCTGGCTGAGATACTCATTAAAATCTTCTTCTACCTGCTTTTGGTATCGTCGGATTTTTTCGATGTTATTATAGGCTTCATAGTTGATTTGAGGAAATTGCGCGTTCCCTTCACGCAGGAGCTTGTTCCCGTATTCAAAGACGGCAATGCAGTGCAGAAAAATGTTCCGAAATGAATCAAAACTTGCTCCACGGTTTTTCACAACTTCAACCCAAGGCAGTGCAGCAAGCGTATCAAAATAGCTCTTGCGTAAAAAGTGATTGTACTCTAATAATTGAACAATTTTCTGGGTCATAACAATATCATTAATACATTGAATCTTAAAAAACCGACCGTATTCACCCCTAACGTGCCAAGGGTAATAACTTTTTTAGTTCCCCGGTGCTCCATTTACTAAATATACCACTGTATAATGGATTTCTTCTGTGACACCTTGCTATGAAACACTTGACAAAAGCTCGGTTAACCAATCTCCAGAAAATTCTCTATCCCACAATTAACGCTACCAAAAAAGATGTGATCGCTCATTATATCCAGGTAGCACCTCAGATCTTACCCTTTCTCGCAAATCGTCCCCTCGTTGTCACACGTTTCCCTGATGGGATTACCGTTCCCGGTTTTTATGGAAAAGACGCACCACAAGGACGACCCAGTTGGGTCCGCACTTATTCAATACATTAGCCATCAACCGACCGTGTCGTTCATTATATTCTCTGTAACGATCTCGATACACTTCTCTGGCTCGCTAATTTAGCAGCGCTCGAAATTCATCTTCCCCTCGCACATATCCCCACACTGGATCACCCGGATTTCCTCTTCTTTGATCTGGACCCAGAACTTCCAGCCGATATCATTCAGGTATGCATGGTAGCTCTTCAACTCAAGGAGGCATTAGATCAGTTGGGACTCGAAGCTTTCGTGAAAACATCTGGAAAAAAAGGACGCGCGCGCGCGTAATTGGTAGAGGAATGCACAAGAGATCCGTCAGCGAACCCGCAAAGAGCGTCAGAGGGACACTCACAATAATTCCAGAACTAAAAAAGAAGAGTTTCTCTCTGAAACTAGAGATGCAACCGACTTTTACTCGTTGACACGCGCTTTTCACTCCACTTGTATCTGGTCTTAAGAGTGTATAAGCATATCTTGGCGTGAAAGTATGCAAATACGTGTGTGCTTGCTATTGAGACAAACACTAAGTTTCGATCGCGCAAACATTTAAAAAAGAATAAAAATATTATGAGGCCATGCCACGTAGGGGATATCGGAGTCTAACCATTCCTGGGGGATTATATCAGGACCTCGAAAAATTTGTTGAACTCTCCAATGGGAGTTATGTTTCAATTTCAGAGGTTGTTCGGGAAGCAATCCGTGGATATTTGCGGAAAAACACTGCAGAAACTTAGTTAGCAAGTATTCACGAGTGGTTTAATTGAACCATTGTTGAAGGACAATTTGTATCCCAAAGTAGAGTACGGCTAGGGCAATAGTAATAATCATATTCTTTTTCCAATGTTCACTCCAAGCCATTCCTAACGGAATGCCCAGGATAAAGCCAATCACATGTGCAATGTAAGCAATGTTTCCTGGAAGCCCAAGATAGACTGCAAAAGCATTATAGAGAAAATAGATCACCGAGATTAATCCCAGGGGCATCATGAAGAAAAATGAAAATTGAAGTGGGTTCGTTAACACCACCACTGCAGAGAGGGTAAAAATTGCGCCTGAGGCACCAATCATAATGGTGTTCGCAGGATAATAAGCGGTACTAACGAGAAACGAAGCAATTCCTCCAAATAGAAACGCGAGAAGCGGTTTTCGATCCCGGAAAACATCTTCTAATGTATTTCCAAATACAAACAGAAACACCATGTTGCTTCCAAGATGGATGATATCACTATGGATGAACAGGGCAGTGATTAATGTCCAGACCCTGCCTTGAAGGAGATTTTGTTCGCTAAAAACGAAATACGGTAGTAATCTTTCATACTCTGTATTAGCGATATTCCATGTGAGGAGTGACGCGGCAATGCATGCAATGATTAGCCAGTAGGTTGCTCGCATAGCAAGTTTACACCAGGGGTAAGAGTTCATCTAAATTCGTCAATACCTGTGGACCTTGTTTTTGTTCAGTCCGATCTAATAAATAACTCGTAATTCCGACGGTTTGGGGGGTTACAACATCAGTGTGCCAATCATCGCCACAATGAAGGACATTCGTTGGTGCGACTGCCATTGTTGTGCAAATATATTGATAAAACGTTATGCTTTTTTTTGGTTCCTGCATGTCACTGGTTGACGAGAATGTATTTGAGAAAAAAGGAGGGATTTGTTCAAGGATGATATTTTGAATGTTTCGTGGTACCCCGCTCGATATAATCAAGGGATGTTGTTGATGAAGCTGCTGGAGTGTAGGAATGACATCGGGATATACTCGTATTTTATCGGTATGGGCCTGAAAAATCTGGACGGGATCTTCAATGAGTTTGAATCGAGCAAACCAGTATTCTGGGAGATACCATCGTAGATCGTTCGTGCCAATTTTAGCATATTCCTGGAGCACCCATTGTTTCGCTCTTTGAATGTTCCATCTTTGCTGTCGAGCATATAATTGAGGTATTACTTCATTCCAAACGTAATCAAAATAGTAAAAATCGATCAAGGTCCCTGCGAGATCAAGTGAAATAATGTCAGGCATGGAGTGTTCTCCCAACTACACGTTATGCGCATTGTCTCTGTAATAACTTATTCTAATCGGCTTTCAATATTGTTCAAGAAGCACGTATACGTGGATACCTTCAGGCTTGTACTTAGCTCCATGGGAGGGTTCTTGCATTCCGTCGAGGAAAAGAAATGTTTTTAGATACCACGTTCTCCGTCATGTAGCATTCAAATTATCATCTGAGAGGAGTCTCTACGTTTCCAGACAAGGTTAAAGCCCCCTGGAGTGCATATGCACTAATTTGTCTCGCTCATATCTCTATGCATACATTCACTCAAATGCACATAGCATTGATTCCTGTTTTTCGAGACGAGTTTTCCCTTGACACGGTTGCTATTGGGCTATTCGCGTCGATACCATTACTTATTCAAGCTATTTTCACAATTCCGGGGGGGTTACTTGCAGATCGCATTGATCGTGTCAAGATCATTGCTTTTAGCCTAGGCTTGTCAGCAGTTGGAGGTGTGTTAATATCTTTTAGCAATAGCATACCTCTCATTATCTTG
>JAOZHK010000154.1 GCA_026014905.1 Candidatus Bathyarchaeota archaeon | reverse complement strand
ATCTTGGATCGTGTGACCTCTTTTCATGAGTCGATAGATATCCTCATAAATACTCTGGACTCCTATCTCGACTTTAGTAACACCCATTTCAAGCATCCTATCAACATGGTCCTGCTTTGCATAATCTGGTCGAGTTTCAAACGTTATCCCTACGTTCTTGATGGTGCTAATTTCCGCCTGTTTTTTTGCTTCTTTTAAAGTAGTGGAACTGTTTCCAGTTAATGCATTAAGACATTGTCGCACAAAATAACGTTGATAACTCAACGGAGTGGCAGGAAAAGTGCCGCCTTGAATAACGAGTTCAACTTTACTGCCGCTGTGACCAATCTGCTTGAGTTGATGTAATCGACGAGAAACTTGTTGAAAGGGATCGAATTCGTTTTGAATCCCACGCATTGTTGAAGGTTCAGTGCCTGTATAACTATTTGGAACCCCCTTGATGGATGGGCAGAATACACAATTACCGTGAGGGCAAGGAGAGGGTGCACTCATAACAGCGATTATATTGATACCTGAGGCGCTTCGAATGGGTTTGACGAGAAGTATTGGTCGGAGACTAGGCATTTCTACATGTGTCGCTGCCGTAAGGATCATTGAGTTTGATGGAAGTCTGTTTAATGCGTATTCTGAGCTGGCTTTTTTCTTTAGATGATCTAATTGTGTGTGACTTTCGGGATCTGTGAGTAAACGATGAATTATTGCTCGACAGGCGTGATACATACGTGCGCTTTTTGGGGTATTCTCGTTATAAATCATTGATTGGGAGTCAACTATTGGCACCAACTCATTACCTTAAAAAGTTTTATCGGGCAGGTTTATTGGTTGATTGTACACACCATGTGTGTAATATAGATGTGAGGATAGCTTTAGCGGCGTCGACGACGGCGTGAAGTTTCTTCTCCTCGTACTATGCGTTTATGATAATTCGAACTGTTTCGGGCTTTCGGATTACGTTTTTTCTTATTAGTAGATGGTATTTTCGGTGTCTGATTTCGCACTTTTCCAGCTTTAGTTAATGAGCCATGAGTAGGCATCTTTCCACCTTGACCATCTTATCAGAGATACATATTTTTAACTTTTATGGGATTATTTAAATGAGGAGAATGAAATGAAAATCACGAATATACGTACCGTAAATGTATGTGTGCCATTATCGACTTTTGGTCATTTCGAGCCAGTCACTATGTGGTATGGAACTCGCTTTGCAGCGCTGAAAACGATTCTTTTTGTTGAGACAGACAATGGGATCACTGGGATAGGTGAAGCATGGGCACCTGTGGAACATTTAGTGAGAGGGATTAAGCGCCATATTATTGGTCAAGATCCTTTTAATGTAAACGCCATAGAGCGGGTGATAAATAATCGTGGAAACGTTTTATCAATTCTTGGTCATCTGCCTGTTGCTTTACTGAATTTAACGGGAGGCTTAAGTATGGCACTCTGGGATATCATCGGAAAAACCGTTAATGAACCCATTTACAAACTAATTGGAGGTAAATATCGTCATCAGGTAGAGTGTCGGTATTGGTTGTGTGATAAATCACCTGAAGAACAAGCGATTGAAGCTAAAAAAGCGGTGAAAGCAGGGTTTCGAGCTTTAAAAGTCAAGATTGGGATTAACCCTGAGCATGATGTCCGTTGTGTCAAAGCTGTCCGTGAAAGTGTCGGTGAACGGGTTGATTTAGGTTTTGATTTTAATGGCGGCTATTCAGCTGGAAAAGCTATTTGGACAATACAGAAAATGGAGAAATATGAACCCTCACACGTTGAGGAACCTGTGGATAGTATCAATATTCGAGCACTGGCTCGGGTTCGACGCCATATCAGTGTTCCCATATTATGCTGTGGTCAAGGGTGTACGACTAAAGAGAGCATTCAAGAATTAATTTTCCAAGATGCTGCTGATGCAGTTAATCTTGATCTGTGCAGAAATGGGGGATATCTGGAAACTCAACGATGCGCAGCTGTTGCAGAAGCTGGAGGTTTAGAAGCGTCGTGTCATAGTTCTCCAGGAGAGTTGGGTATCGCCACTGCTGCTCAACTTCATCTCGCAACTGCGACACCAAATTGGCTAGAACCCGTTGATTCCGCGTATGTTAAAGTTTTGCCACCATCGGAAGATATCATCACTAAACCTTTTTCTTATGAAAAAGGTTCATTAACGGTTCCTGAAGGTCCTGGTTTAGGCGTAGAGATTGACCGTGGTAAATTGGTAAAAGCTAAAACGCGATATGAAACTGAGTTAGAGAAGTGGCGGCACGTACGGGGTAAGGATCCCAGAGTTCCCGCGAGACAGTTTTATTATTGGCATGACTATGCAGATAAGTATGAATGGGAAGCAACACAATGGCCTTTTCGCGCTACTTAATTCGCGCGTACGTTATCCTTCAAGTAATTGCAAAGTTGTCCCGTCTGGATCTTTAAAGAAGATGTGACGTCGAGTCCCTGCTTGGCGGATCTCACTGATGAAGGTTATACCCTTTTCTTTAAACTTTTTAATGAGAGTATCGAGGTCGGTAACGTTAAATGCTATGTGTTTTATGCCGATCTCATCTTGTTGTAATTCCGGAACTGATTTTGCTGAACCTTGTTTGAGTGCAAACAGTTCAAGTTGAACTTGCCCTTTTCCAACGAAGACGGTTTTCATACTTGGTGTTTCCGAGGAACGGGTTATAGTGAAACCCAGTTTCTCTGTATAGAATTCAATTGAACGGTTCATATCTTTGACTGTTATCGCAACATGGTCCACGTATTGGATCAATTGTGGTTCCTCCAGTAATAGACTATTATGATATAATCCAGTTTAAAAAAGGTGTGTGTCACTTCTTGTATACTAGTATATTACATACAAAGAACATGGTCCGACAGATCGTAATCTGGATCAGCTTATGTAGATCTCTTAACGAAGAGAATAACAGAAATTAAAGAGGTTCAACATCCATGTCGAAAAGACTCTCTTCATTAGCATTATATGGCATTCCAGGATCAATTGTATTAATCCACATATATCTGTTCATAATGGGCATGTAGCTCCTCAATTGAGCCTAGATCAACTGGAACTCTTGACAATGAGAATAGCATAAGACTTATTAGATGACTTGGCGGTGATCAACAGATTATTTGATGGCGCAGACGAGTATACATGACTCTCATAGCATATTTGAAAAAAAATAAAATTTGGCATCGTTTTATAGAAAAAGAAGATACTATTCATACTGCTGATGCCGCAGCAGCTACTGGGATCCCATTAGAACGAGTTACGAAATCATTGGTCTTTTTAGCTGATAAAAAACCAATTTTGGTTGTAATACCTGGCACACGGCATGTTAATATTAAAAAATTAAAAAATACGCTTAATATTCAGAAAATTCGTATAGTTCCTTTTGCTCAAGTTAAAGAATATTCGGGATATCTTCCTGGTGCAACACCTCCAATTCATCATCAACGCGCGCGCGTATGTTGTGATCGATGAATCGGTGATGCATTTCGATACAGTGTATGGTGGAGGAGGATCACGGAATAGACTCATCGAATTAAAGACGAAAGATATTCAACAATTGAATTCAGCTACAGTCGCTGATATTTCAACTAACATTACTAACGCGTGCGTTAGGACATAATCATAACTTTTAAACGACTCATATAACGGTTAATATACATTCTCAGAACGGTATTATGTCAATAGGTGGAACCTAGCGGGATGCGGGCTTATTTTGGAGTTTGTGGAGTGGGATTAGGCCATGTAGGGCGATGCATTCCTATTGCTAAAAAGCTTCGCTCAATGGGAAACCAAATCCTCTTCTCGACGTATTTAGAAGCTCGTGATTTTGTTAATCGTGAAAAATTCCCGCTCTGCAATGCACCTCCCCTTAGCTTCGCAGTTCGACCTGATGGTGGAGTAGATTTTCGACGAACAACTGTATATCCAGGTATTTTTTCAGTCGCAATTTTTCTTCGACAACTGAATGCGGAAATCAGTTTTATGCAGAGGTTTCAACCAGATTTTGTTATATCTGATTCCAGAGTTTCCACACTTGTTGCAGCAAAGATGTTGGATATTCCCTCTGTCACGCTCCTCAACATATATAAGGTAACGATTCCTCGGGAGCGACGATTCCTAAACCTTGCACGAATTGCTGATGGAGGTGTGCTCACAATTATTGGTAAAGTTTGGACATTGGGAAAAAAAATTCTGATTCCTGATTTTCCTCATCCGTATACGCTGTCAGTTTCTAATCTTGAAATTCCACCATCGCGAAAAGAAAAAATTAAGCTTATTGGTCCCATCCTCCCGACCCAATCGAAAGATCTTCCTTCTCAGCTGGCGCTTCGAAAAAAAATGGGGTATGATGATCGCCCTTTAATATTTGTACCAATAAGTGGCGCACCTCAGGAGAGAGAATATTTCACTCAAGTTATCCAGAAAGTACTTCAGTTATTACCTGATGATTATCAAGTAATCGTTTCATTGGGACAACCCAATTCCGGCATCAAACCTTACAGACAAAAGAATGTCTTGGTTTATCCATGGATCATAAATCGTTTCGAGCACCTGAAAGCCTGTGATCTCGTCATTTCACGTGCAGGATTAGGAACGCTGAGTCAAGCGCTTTGTTATGGAAAACCTCTTCTACTTGTTCCCACTCCAAGCCAAACTGAGCAACGGAATAATGCTCAGCGGGCGCGTGAGTTAGGTGTGGCTAAGGTTTTAGATCAAAGAGAAATCGACTACCCTCACGTATACGCTGCGATAACCGAAATGTTAGATTCGGGCCACTACATAAAGCGGACAAAAGAAATTAAAACCAATGTGGAATCCTATGATGCAACAGATACAATGGTAAAAATCATAACGTCAAAGGGAAAATCACTATAATTCGATCCGTTTAATAGCTTTATACGCTCTTGAAATAAGTGAGGGGACATCTAGTCTCTCTTCAAATTCTTTAATGAGATTTAATCTAGCCTTCGTTGAAGGCTTTGATGGAACTGCTGTACAGCCCTGAACAGGCGCGGTGGATAACCGAAAAGTACCAATCTGCTTTGCTAGTTGAATGCTTTCAAGTTTTTCATATCCAATTAATGGTCGAAAAACAGGTAAGGATGCAGCCTCATCTAAAACTCGTAAGTTATATAGTGTCTGTGAAGCGACTTGACCTAGATTTTCACCTGTGACTAAACCTTGACAGTCATGTTGATTCGCTAAGTGACAAGCAAGACGATACATCATTCGTTTACAACAGACACAAACAAACTTTGGTGAAACGGTTTCAAGAATTGCTTGCATGATAAATCCCATGGGCAAAGTATAGAAATAATACCTTTTTAGGGGGACATATTGGCGAATAACTTGAGCAATCTCGAGAGCGCGCTGATAATAATCTTGTCCGACATAAGGTTGCTGATCACAGAAGAGAAGAAGAGGGAAGCATCCACGCTTCATCATGAGCCATGAAGCAACGGGGCTATCGATTCCTCCGGAAAACAAGCTTACAACTTTTCCTTGGGAACCAAAAGGTAAACCGGCAAACCCTGAGAAGAGTTGGTGATAGATGTAAGTTCCGTTTCCTCGAACTTCGAGATGTATGGTTTTATCTGGTTGTCTAAGATTCACTGTAACATTGTGAAGTGATGATAATTGTTCCACAGCATGTCCCGCTGCGATCTCAAGATCTTTACTGGAAAAAGAATGATGACCTGTTCTCCTTGCATCAATTGCAAAAGAGTCATTAGGGCAGATAACCTTTTTTGCAACGTTTCTGACTGTTTCGATAATGTTCTCAAAGTCAGTTGGAATGAAAATGGCTGGCATCGCTGCAGCGACACCAAACACTTGAGTTACGATTTGAGCGGTGTTTTCAGTTGCAGGTATGTTCTCAATTAGTAACCGTCCTTGGATTCTTCGAATAGCGCTGCTACATAATCCATTAGAACGCAGTACATTCTGGATGTGATGCATTAATTGTCGTTCTAGTTGGCGTCGAACGGGAGGACTTTTTAGTCCGATTTCCGAATATGTGACCAGAATTACATTATACATGAAAGCCAAAATAGCATGTTGTTGAAGAAATATTAAACTTGTGAAAGTCGCGAATACTGGTATGATTTACCTAGATGAATGAAGCGGTAAATTAATCTAATTTTTCCTTTACTTCGCGTTGGAAATTTTTTACATGTTCATTAAAAGTCTTTATTTTTTGTTCAAGGACTTCCCACTCTTCAGCTGGGATCGTTACAGTATTGAGAGTCATGGATATCACAGATATGCTGCTGTATGATCATGACTCTGGTTGAAAAATAATTATTTATGACAGTTACCTAGCAAACACTGAGACATAGGCATGTGAAATAAGCATAATTTGTCATTATTTTGAGACACCGATGTCTCGACAGTAATATGTTCATAGCTTTCTACGAAATACCGACAAAGAAATAGTCATTTATACTAAGTAAAAACTCCATGTACCCGAGAACCACAAAATACACAGTTGTTAGTAACGATGTTTTTATCTAATATGTGATATCCTCTTCTTTGGATTATTTCTTTATGGCATGAATCACAATAGGTGTGCTCTCCGCCATGGCCTGGTGCATTCCCTTCGTAAACATACTTTAACCCTGCTTCAAGACCAATTTGACGTGCGTTATGCAGAGTCGCGATTGGCGTTGCAGAGATATGAGTTAATTCATACATCGGATGAAACCGACTTATATGCCAAGGAATTGAGGGATCTAGTTTAACGATAAATTCAGCGATACTTTGCAAATCGCTTTTCGAGTCATTTAATGTTGGAATAATAAGCGTTGTGATCTCTATCCATATACCCAATTCGTGATAAAGCTGAATTGCGTTCAATACGGGTTTCAAACGAGCATGGCATGTCTCCCGATAAAATTGATCACTAGAACTTTTAAGATCAATATTCGCTGCATGAAGATAAGGTCCTATTTCCAGAAGAGCTTCCTCAGTGATGTATCCGTTTGTGACAAATATGTTTTTAATCCCTTCTTGATGAGCCAACTTTGCAACATCAAACGCATACTCAAAAAAGATAGTAGGTTCAGAATAAGTATAAGCAATGCTTTGACAGCGACTCTGTTTAGCAGCATTAACAACAGCAATGGGCGGAACACTGGAACCAAGAATAACCCCACGTTCTCGAGGCATTTGAGAAATATCGAAATTCTGACAATTTGAACAACTAAAATTGCAACCAACTGTCGCAATAGAATATGATTTTGACCCAGGCAGGAAATGAAAAAGTGGTTTTTTTTCAATTGGGTCCACAGATTGTGCTATAAGTCTACCATACACTAGACTATATAACTTGCCTTCATGATTTTCTCGAACACCGCAGATACCACGCTGTGACGGAGAGATAGAACATCGATGGGAACATAAATTACATCGGACTGTTGAATGAACATCTGAGGTATAAAACGAAGCTTCTTTTAATCCTGAGATATCAGTTATTTTACATCACTACTTGATATCGATGAAAAGGAATTGGTTGAGGTCCTACTTCAATATTATTTAAATATAACCGTGATCAGCACGCGCGTGTTTACCCTGTCTCAGCGCCCCCGTCTATGAATATCCATATGTGTATATCCACCCATGCACACCTTAACAACTGTAGATATTTTAATCTGTGCACAGATAATACCTGATGATAGGTGCTTCTGATGACCTATAGAAATGATAAACCAGCGTCTACAGTCTCGTCTCGCGTAGAACATGATTTTCTTGGTGAGAAATTAATTCCCATCGATCGCTATTATGGAATTCAAACCAGTCGGGCAGCGGAGAATTTTCAAGTAACTGGTTTTCCAATATCCAGTTTCCCCAAACTCATTCGCGCGATCGCCGCCATCAAGAAAGCAGCGGCAGAGACCAATCGCCAATTAGGGCTCCTCCCCAATAATATCGCAGATGTCATTAATGGTGCCTGCGATGAAATTCTGCAGAATCAACTCTTCGAGCATTTCATTGTGGACCTCATCCAGGGTGGCGCGGGAACATCAACCAATATGAATGTAAATGAAGTCGTTGCCAACCGAGCTCTGGAATTGCTTGGACATGAGAAAGGACAGTACCATATCGTTAATCCCAATGATCACGTCAACCTCTCCCAGTCAACCAACGATGTCTACCCTACGGCCATAAAGATCGCTCTCATCTACTCGATACAGGAGTTACTCCCAACCATGACCGCCCTCATCCATGCATTTCAGAGCAAAGAACAGGAATTTGGTGATGTCCTCAAAATCGGGCGCACCCAGCTCCGCGATGCCGTACCCATGACCCTGGGGCAGGAATTCGGCGCCTATGCCACTACACTCAGTGAAGACATTGAACGGCTACAGGAAGTCAGTCACCTCCTCGCCGAAATCAATCTTGGTGGAACAGCGATAGGAACCGGCATTAACACAGACCCCCGGTACTCTGCGATTGTCTGTCAAGAAATCCGCGATATAACAGGCCTCAATTTGAAATTGTCCCCCAACCTAATTGAGGCGACACAAGATACCGGCGTCTTCGTACTCCTCTCCGGAATACTCAAACGTACCGCAATCAAGCTGTCGAAAATCTGTAACGATCTGCGGTTACTGTCGTCAGGACCCCGTGCAGGGCTAAATGAAATCAATTTACCCGCTGTCCAAGCGGGGTCAACCATTATGCCCGGAAAAGTGAATCCCGTTATTCCAGAGATGGTAAGCCAGGTGTGCTACCATGTCATGGGCAACGACCTCATCGTCACGCTCGCCGCGGAAGCGGGACAACTCGAGTTGAATGCCTATCTACCACTCATCGCGTTCAGCCTCTCCGGATCCACCCGCATGCTTCGGAATGCCATGATCACGTTAACCAACCGCTGTATCACCGGAATAACCGCGAATCGTGACCACTGTTTACAAACAGTTCAGAATAGTCTTGGCATCGCCACAGCCCTCACACCTTACATAGGATACGAGAAAGCAGCTGAAATCGCTCAAGAAGCCTTCCAGTCAGGTCAATCGGTGTATGATCTCGTGCTGTCGCACGGGATCCTCTCACGCACAGAACTGATGAAACTATTATCTCCCGAGCACCTCATCAAACCTCAGCGAAGCAATAAGAAATCATAGGCAACACTCGTCCACGCGCGCGCCTTTGATAATTTTGAGTATTCAGAAATCTTCATATTCTTTATGTGTTTTGTTAGTTAGCCAGTGAACGGCTGAGGTTGCGACATGGAAATAAATTTCTTAATCGGAGGAGAGGCAGGACAAGGCGTTCAATCTATGGGTTTTATCCTTGCGAAAACGATGGCAAAAGCGGGATATCATGTATTCGCTAATCAAGATTACGAATCGCGAGTTCGGGGAGGACATAATTTTTTTCAGATACGAGTGAGTGACCATCGAGTTAATGCAATTGGATCCCAAATAGATTTAATCATCGCTCTTAACGAGGAGGCATTACGACGGCACCAAACGTCGCTCGCACCACGGGGCGTGGTGATCATGGAACAAATTACGGATCAGGTGCTCCCCGAGATAACGGTGATTACTGTCCCATTCGAAGCATTAGCTCAACAGGAAACAGGGCGGACGATAATGGGAAACACCGTCGCGTTAGGTGCTGCATTAAGTCTTTTTCACTTTGATTTTGATATTCTCGCGTCAGTATTAACAGAGACATTTCAGCGTAAAAGCTCTGAGATTGCGGAGCTTAATGTTCAGGCAGCGCGAAGTGGGTATGATTATATCGAGAAAAAACAGGGTGATGATCGAGATAAAATTGAACTGACGTCAAAAACAGCGCTTTCGGAAATGGTTATCAATGGAGTTGAGGCTGTCGCCCTTGGAGCATTAGCTGCAGGATGTAAATTTATGAGTGGCTATCCCATGACTCCCTCAACAGGGATCCTGCAGTTTTTTGCTGGAAAAGCACGAGAATTTAATGTTGTTTTTGAACAAGCTGAAGATGAAATTGCAGCTTTGAACATGATTATTGGGGCATCATTCGCGGGTGTCAGAGCTATGACGGCAACCTCGGGGGGTGGGTTCGCGTTAATGGTGGAAGCGTTGAGTTTAGCAGGAATGACCGAGACGCCGGTTGTAATCGCATTAGGACAGCGTGCAGGGCCAGCGACAGGGTTACCTACTCGGACAGAACAGGGAGAGTTAGAATTTGCGATCTATGCGGGTCATGGCATGTTTCCAAGAGCTGTATTTGCTCCTGGAACAGTTGAAGATGCCTTTAAGTTAACGGTAAGAGCATTCAATGTAGCGGAACAATTTCAAGTTCCTGTCATAATTCTTACGGATACCTTCTTATCAGATTCATATGTGACTGTTCCGCCGTTTGACCTTTCAGAGATTACAGTTAATCGGGGTGAACTATTATCTGATGAAGATCTTCATGCACAAGAGAAAT
>JAOZHK010000143.1 GCA_026014905.1 Candidatus Bathyarchaeota archaeon | reverse complement strand
TGGGGTTCCAACTCTATTAGAATTTGTAACTAATACAGAGTTAGAGGCTTGCCTCATGACGTGGCAATTCTTTGAGAAGATTCATTCACAAAGCTATAGCTACATCATTCAGAATGTCTACGCAGATAGTAAAGAAATTTTTGATGGAATTTATGAAGATAAAGAAATCATGAAGCGTGCAAAGTCTGCCATCGAAGATTATAATAATCTGATGGGAATGGCTTGTGATTCAACTAAAACTGCCGACTTGAAGAAACAGATTTATATGACCATCGTCAGCATCAACATTTTAGAAGCTATTAGGTTTTATGTGAGTTTTATTTGTAGTTTTGCTTTTGCAGAAAATAAGAAAATGGTTGGTAATGCAGATATTATTAAGTTGATTAAGCGTGATGAGGCGTTGCATCTTACAAATACTCAACAAATACTGAAAATCCTTCATTCCGAAGAATCTGAAGGTTTTATCAAGACATCAGAACAATGTAAAGACGCATCTATAGAACTGTTTGAACGAGCGGCAGAAGAAGAAAAAGAATGGGCATCTTACTTATTTAAGGATGGCTCCATGATTGGTTTGAACGAAGTTGTATTACATCAATATATTGATTGGTTGTGCATGTCTCGTCGGAAGGCAATTGGTCTTCCATATGATAATGTAGGTAAAAATCCTATTGCCGGATGGACACAGGCGTGGATGCAGAGTGAAAGTGTTCAAGTAGCACCACAGGAGCATGAGATTACAAGCTACAAGATTGGTGCGAGCAAAAACGATTTAGACGACATGGACTTGGGAGATTTATTATAATGAAACCCTTAACTCAGATTGGACGGAGACATAGAACCGACAAGGTAAGACATAGATCTCACTCTTTTCTTGGTATGGCTTACACTGATATATATGACTATTATCTAAATCATCTCAGAGATAGTGAATTTAATCTACTGGAAATAGGTGTTAAAACAGGTAGTTCTCTAAGGATGTGGGCTGATTATTTTCTTAATGCCACCATAGTTGGCATTGATATTGATCCACGTACAAAAAAATATCAAAACTATACAAGCATCAAAAATGGTAACAGGATCAAAGTACATATAGGCTCTCAGGAAGATGAACAATTTTTATCCAGCATTATAGATCAGTACAAAAGCTTTGGTGTTATATTAGACGACGGCAGTCATATAAATTATATGACATTAAAATCATTTGAAGTTTTAAATAGCTGTGTAACAGACTTCTATATTATAGAAGATCTCAGAAATAGTTATGAAGATTTAACAAGACACAGAATTAAAACGAGATGGCCGGGAATGAAGTACAATAGGGAATTAGATCCAGATAATTCAAAAACAAGAAAAGACTTTGACCAAACGTTTTTACATCTAATCAAAACTATGGACTACAGGCAAGGTAGCTGGACATCATTTAATTTTCATGCACAAATGTTAATTATGGAAAAAAATTACTCAAGGCTAAAAATAGAAAATAAAGAGGATCAACTGTGAGCAGATTATATACGGGTGGGACGTTTGATCTTTTTCATTTTGGTCATATGAATTTCCTTTCTCAATGTAATGTATTGGCTGATGAAATTATAGTAGGATTAAATACTGATGATTTTGTTTTAGAATATAAAGGTGAATCTCCCGCGTTGTCGTTTGAGGAAAGAAAACGAGCGTTATTGAGTTGTGGTTTGGTTGATGATGTTATCAAAAACATTGGTGGTAAAGACAGCAAACCAACGATCTTGGAAGTTGACCCAGACATCATTTGTATTGGGGATGATTGGGCAAAAAGGGATTATTATTCGCAAATGGGTTTTACTCAAGAATGGTTAGATAAAAATAGAATAGTGCTATGTTACGTTCCTTATTGCAAGTCTATTAGTAGCACAGAGATAAAAAGAAGGATCAAAAATTCATAATGGAATTTTCTTTTGTTATATGTACAGCGGGAGAAAATAATGACGCTTGGTTGAGAGTAGAGAAAAGTATACATTCGATACAGAATCAATATATTCCCAACTATGAAATTATTGTAATCGGGGGTAACAGTAATGATTCGTTAAAAAAACATAATTCAGTAAGATTAGTTGATTGGGACGAGGAGGCAAAGCCAGCTTGGACTACAAGAAAAAAGAATATCGGATTATCTTTATCCAAATATGAAAACGTTGTTTTAATGCATGATTACTTTGAGCTAGACAAGGAGTGGTATCAGGGGTTCTTAAAGTTTGGCAACGATTGGGACATAGCAATGACGCCAAGAGTCATGATCAATGGTAGAAGGCAGTGGACAGACTGGGCAGTATATGGCGTTCCCCACCATCGACCTCATCATTTTGCTA
This sequence comes from Candidatus Bathyarchaeota archaeon, assembly GCA_026014905.1. Next base: position 2,809 of record JAOZHK010000143.1, on the reverse strand, counting down.
TAAGGTATGATTGCAAGTCTAAACACCAATACGTAGACGCTGCATACTTTGTTGTTAAAAGACGGTGGATGACATCAAGATTATTCAATGAAGAGTTGGCGTGGGGTGATCCTTATGATGTAGAATGGTCTAGAAAATTTATCACCGAAGATACAAAACTTGTGATGAATACTTACAGTATAGTTCGTCATACAAAAAAACATATAAACACAAAATGTAAAAACAAATTTTTGGAATAACTATGAAAAATAAAGTAGAACTAATAGGATATTATGGAGACGATGAAACTATTGCATGTTCAGCTTGGACATCAACATCGAGAAATTTAACAGATGAAAAAAGGGCAAGAGTTGGTAAACTCATCAACATGCTGTGGAGTGAGGGGCATGAAACTCCATTCGAGAAAGGTGTGGTGCATTTTCTTGTTGACACTGACATCGCCTCTCATATTCATTTACTCAAGCATAGGATTAGCAGTCTTAATGCGGAGTCTGCTAGATATAAAGAATTAAAAGAAGATAAGTATTACCTGCCGGAAGATTGGGAGGGCATTGAAGTTTCTAATTGGAACGATGGTATTCCGATGAGGTATTGGACTGACGTATTAAAAGACTATACAGAGATGGGGAATGGGCTATATCATGAATGTATCAAAGACCTTGAACCAATCTTGGGACGTAAACGAGCAAAGGAGTCAGCACGATTCTTCAAGACTTACAACAGTCAGATTCAGGCAGATATTATGTTCAACATGCGTAGCTTTGCTAACTTTATACAATTAAGAAATAGCGAACACGCACAAAAAGAAATTCGTGAAGTCGCACAACAGATGTGGGATCTTGTTGCCACAATCGAGGGCGAACCATTTAAGTTTACACTAGAAGCTATTTGGAATGGGAGAGACTAATGTATGAATATCGTGCGAAACTCAAGCGAGTTGTAGACGGAGACACTGTAGATTTTGTGGTCGATCTTGGTTTTAATGTTCATACGACCATACGAACAAGACTATTGGGAGTCGATACGCCAGAGCGAGGACATCCAGACTGGAAAAAAGCAACCGCCGAATGTGCTAGACTGATCTCTGTTGTAGCTGATGTGGAAAATGCTGCACTGGGACACCCAGAACACTACTTAACAATTAGAACTCACAAACAAGGCAAGTATGGACGTTGGTTGGTGGAAATCGACGGCGTTACCGATGTGCTTGCTAAAATTTGGCCTTATGAAAAGTAAATTACAATACATTCAGATCCCTCATCCTTTATTTGGATTTAAACAATTATTCGATGCGACCGCACTCGTTGACGATGCGTTTGCTGCTGGATACTTTAAAGATCATTTGAATAAAATTGAGTGTGCTTGGATCGCTTTAGATGATGATAAGGTTATTGGGTGGGCAGCAGTTGGCGAGTGTATGTTAAGATGTATTGTTGTTCATCCAGATTATCGAGGACTTGGCATAGGAAAAAAGCTGACAGAATTAAGGTTAGAATATCTAGGAAATTGTGACAGGGTTGTGTCTTACGCTTGGGTCAGACCAAACGGAAAATGTATGTCATGCAGAAATCTAGAAAACTTTGGCTTTGAACTAGAAAAAGAACTTGAAGATTACTACTCCGACACAAGGCAGAACTGCAAGTATTGTGGTGAAGATTGTTCTTGTGTCGCACGATTATATGTAAGGAAGAACAATGAAAATTGTTGATGAAACTAAATTAGACTTCGACGACATCCTGCTGGTTCCTGCACGATCTCCTGCGGCAAGCAGAAAAGAAGTAAATTTAAAAAGAACATTTAAGTTCTTCCATTCACCGAAAGAGTGGACAGGTTTGCCAATTATCGCAGCAAACATGGATACCACAGGCACTTTCAGAATGGGAGCCGCGATGTCTCAAAGAGAAGCGGTCACTTGTTTGCATAAACATTACGATGATGAGAGCATTTCAGATTATTTCAAATATTACAACATGGAAAGAAATGTCTGGATTAGTATTGGAATGTCGGAAGATGAGATCACCAAACTAATTACAATCAGAGAACAATTACATCACCCTCCAAACATTTGTATTGATATTGCAAATGGATACACTGAAAAGTTTGTCAGCTTTTGTGCTAGTGTAAGAGAGTTTTTTCCTAGTGCTATCATCATGGCAGGAAATGTTTGCACACCAGAGATGGTTCAAGAGTTGATTCTTCATGGTGGAGTTGACATTGTAAAAGTTGGCATTGGGCCGGGAAGTGCTTGCACAACGAGACTCAAAACTGGTGTGGGTTATCCACAACTATCTGCAATCATCGAGTGTAGTCATGCTGCCCACGGATTAAAAAGTGATGATAAAAGAATGGGGCTGATCTGTGCTGATGGTGGATGCAGGATGCCTGCTGATGTTTGCAAGGCTTTTGCTGCTAATGCTGACTTTGTTATGCTGGGCGGTATGCTGGCAGGAGCAGACGAGTGTGAGGGCGAGTGGGAATACGAAGAACATTATGTAGAAGAAGAAGTCAAAGTTACAGGAGCTATGCGTACTGAAAAAGTTAAAAAGAACTTGCTCTTTTATGGAATGTCCTCAGAAAAAGCTCAAAACAAACATAATAACGGCGTAAACGATTACGCTACCAGCGAAGGAAGAGTCAAAAGAATACCATATAAGGGGCCAGTTAGTTCCATTATGGCTGATATTGAGGGAGGATTACGCAGTTGTTGTGCCTATATTGGTGCTACTTCACTAAAAGATTTACCAAAATGTGCGAAAGCTGTGAAAGTTCACAGGGTTCACTATGATAATACTGTATGATTATGTGTATA
>JAOZHK010000141.1 GCA_026014905.1 Candidatus Bathyarchaeota archaeon | reverse complement strand
TTAACAACGCTATTAATCTTGTTAGTTCCTAATTCTACCTGATGGGTAGTACATCCAAACCCCTGTAGAATATCAAGACTTGTTTGATTTACATCCAAAGCAGTCCAATTTTCCGGCCTCTGACCGCTTTTAAAATATAACTGTGCTGATTTTCTTCCATCAGATGAAGCTATATCAAGTACAGTAGGGTTATCTATTTTGTTGAACACATGGGTAGAAACCGTATTGGTCCTAAACTCAAAGTTTTTCATTTTTCGTTATCTTTTTCTGAAAATTACACCATTGGCTATAAAGCATATATCTTCTATTTGCATTTCTGGCTTGTGATGAACGTCTAAAATCTTTTGAAACAGCCACTTCTCAAACTGATCTCTTTGCATTTTTTGCTTTTTGCGTGTTGCTTTACTTATGTAGGTATACGTGCAGTGCATATCTTCAAAAATATATACACCTTTAGGATTTAAATATCCCCATAAGTAATCAAACGAGGTTGCTATATCAAATGCATCATGTGAGCCATCATCTATGATGATATCAAAATTGTTTACATTGCTTGTGACTTGATTAAGAAATGAGGCATCACTTTGATCACCAATGAAAATTTTAGACCTGTCAGATTCCAGTTTTTTACATGCTGAGTTGATGTCAATCCCATAAATCATACTGTTGGGGAAAAATTCCTCCCAAGATTTTAATGATTCACCAGTCCTGACACCAATTTCGAGTATATTATTGTGGCTGTCTCTTTTTTCTTGAAACCTACCTTGCTCTGCGTAATATTCAGAATATGCCTTTACGGCATAACCACCTTTAACTTTTATCTTTGATACGCATTTATTTTGAGATAAACATTTGGTTAAATCATTCATTTTAATCCTTGCTATATTTTGTTACTTGGTAGCCTCAATGAAAATTGAATTATCTCTATACCGAATAATGTCACACCCTTGAAAAATATCTGACTTGTCGTCGAACGTAAGTTTGGTTATGTTCTTGAACCCAGATGTTGTTAAATATTGCTCAAGAATTGGCACATTGAAAGCCATAACATGACCTCCCAAAAATGGTCTCCTGCCAACACGTTTCGATTTTTCCTCAGAGTAGTATGTAAAGAACCATGAGCTTAGATAACATAGAGGATCTTTAGTGAGCGAACCCATCCTTCCCGGATTTCTTGAATCCAATAAGAAGGAGAAATCTTTGTTTACGTATGCCTGTATAGCCTTTTCAACATCGGGTACAACAATCCTGATTTTACATCCCGGCTTTAAGACTCTATACATTTCATTGAATGTATGCTGTTGATATTCTGGCAGTATGTGTTCTAAGGTATGTGATGTGTAAATTGCGTCTAGGGCATTGTCATAAAACCCAAACGCATTTTGAGTATTCAAATCATGGACGAAATCTGCTGAATGAGCGATGTCCATAACCTTCCAGTCGACACCATTAAATTCAGCATACCCCTTTGTGCCGCCGATATTAACCTTCATCTAACCCCTCAGCTTTCTTCTTACTTCCTTTTCCGTCTCTGTTACTTGAATTTTATGACTACCTAATGCCTGCTCAAGTTCTCTGACACCTCTAACCAATTTTATAAGGCCCTGTGGTTCCACTGAGCACATTTGATCAGTCCCCCACATTGTACGATCCAGTGTAATGTGACGCTCAAGAACTTCCGCTCCTAAGTAGATACTTGCCATCGTAGTGGTTAGACCAAACTCATGACCACTATATCCAACTTGTGTATTATATCGCTCCTTAAGGGACTTGATACAATTAAGATTGAGTTCGTTATTTGGTGCTGGATAGCTTGAGTTACAGTGTAGGATGCTAAGTTTTTCACCTTTTAAGATCTCATGGGCGGCATCAATTTCTTCCTGTGTAGACATACCAGTGCTTATAATAATCCATTTATTTCTACCTGTACAGGATTTTAATAATTCAACGTTCGTCAACATAGCCGAAGGTATCTTGATAAATGGTATATCGTATTTCATTAAGAATTCCAGACTGCCTAAGTCCCAAGGACTGGCCGACCAGGCAATACTCCTGTCCTTGCAATATTGATTAATAATATCATACTCTTCTTTTTCAAACTCTACCTTCTTTTTATAGTCAAGATATGTCATCTCTCCCCAAGGGGTGTTTCTCATAACACCTTTCTGGTGGTCAGGCACACAAACGTCTGGATTTCGCTTTTGAAACTTCACGGCATCGCATCCAGCGACGGCAGCTACATCAATCAGCCTCTTTGCCGTATCAAGTGACCCGTTGTGATTGATTCCAATTTCGGCAATAATGTATGTCATGGCCCCTCTTTCATTAGTGCTTCTATTATTTTGAAGTCGTGTATTGTGTCTATTTCATAACTGTATTCTTCAGACATTATGTGATACCCTACTCTGCCGCACAATCTATTTCTTTCTTTAATATAGTTAGAACGCCTGAATACATAAAAAGACCCAGTCTCTATAAATTCTGGATGCTCAACATCCTGCCGTCTTGGCCTGTTTTTATAATCATAGAGTGAGTGAATATTTCCATCAATCACTTTCCATCTAAACTTATGTGTAGGTGATACACTAACGATTGAATCATAGCCATTTTTTAACTCCAATACAGCCTCGTCAAGGCATCCATCACGCCTGAATGGACTGGTACATTGCATAAGGACAATAACATCAGCATCTACATCAGTCTCAGAAATGAAATGATCAATAGCTGACTCAGTTGTTGATGTGTCACCGGAAATATTATTAGGTCTTAAGACCGTCTTTGCACCAAGATTTTTGGAAATATTTAAGATGTCGCTAGAGTCACTACTAACGTATACTTCATTAATGTACTCGCTATTTAAAGCTTGTTCAATCGAATACGTAATCAACGGTTTCCCATTAAGAATCTTTATATTTTTACCCGGCAAACCCTTGCTTCCACCTCTTGCCGGTATAAAAGCTACTGTTTTCATTTTATTATTTTCTAATGAAGTCAATGTAATTTTTCGCCACATTCACCATTGAAATATCGCGTTGATTGTGATCGTTGGTTACTTTGTCATCAAAGTTGAGGGGTGGTGGGCTATAAAGCTTTGTAGGAGTAAAATCCCACTCTTGCTGCTCTCTTATTACAATAGCATCCGCCCCTGCCACTTCAGGACTCCCTCCAGAAGATGAACAAATAATTTTACAACCGCAGCCAAATGCGTCACAAATGACGTTTGGGCAGTTATCTAACCAGCCTAAATGTATGAAATATGTAGAAGCCTTATACAGTGCGTACAATTGAGATTGGGAAACATTTCCAATATAGATTATCTTTTTATCTTGCACCGGCCTATCACAATCGCCCGCTACAATTAATATGTCATTACTAGCAGAATGTTGTAGAAAATAGTCAATGTTTTGACGCAACCTTTTGTGAGGCCTCCATGAAGACGCACAACACCAAACTTCTCCATTACAATCTATCTGGGCTGGTGGAGTAGCCCTAATAGCCTCTAAATCAAAACCGTTATGGATAACGCATGTATTTTCATGCTCACCAAAAAAAGTAGTTACTAGTTTTTTGCTAAAATTTGATTGAAAAACAATACCATACGCACGTTTGTATGTTCCAAATATGGGGCGGTTTTGTGCCAACCAGTCTTGATCGGTGTTGAAATAAATTCCATCTAGACGTTGGAACAATCTATCATGCTTCACTGAGGAAAATATAAATGACAAACACGCTTCTGATTCCTGAGCGTCGGTGAATTCAACACCATTTTTGTCTAAATATTTAACAAGCTTTTGACCAAACGAATTAGGTCCAGAGCTTGAATTGAGATTCACATTGTCAATACATAGTTTCATCAAGATAGTCTTTCATACGCAGGTCGAGATCTTACATAATTTGCAATCGCTGTTTGCTCTTGTGCATGTGTCTTGTCAACATTTCCGGGATTAGATCTGTTGTAAACATGTAATGTCTTATCAATATATTTTGCCTTATTCCCGGACATTTCTAGTAAAGGTAGCATGATAGCTTGGTCGTAGGCAAATTTAAAATAGCTACCATTGTATTGCAGGTCTTCTTGTTTAAGGTGTTTCCACAACTTGTATTTGAATGTACGCAGGTGAGATGCTCTCCACACATCCTTTCTGTACGCATTGTTTTCTATCACGAGCGGTGGGTATTCTGATGGCTCCACACCCCTTCCTTTAAATGGAAAAAAGCAATAGCTTCCATAAGTCATCCAGCACTTGTCTGCTGTATATACATGATTAAGATAGCTTAGCACATGAGGACAAGACAGCCAGTCATCTCCATCCAGCAAAATAATAACATCCTCATCATCTGGATTCTCGTACTTAATTGTATCGGAGATATTTTCTAATGCGTACCTTTGCACATCGTTTGTTGTAATTTGGAACTTGGTGTTTCCGTCAACAAGTGTGTTGAAGTACGACACCGAGTCATCATTAGAATTATCATCAATGAAGCACGCCTTGTAGTTGCCGTATGTTTGAGACAGAATACTGTAAATATTTAGGGCAAGAAATTGACCGGTGTTTCTAAACGGGCACACAAAGATAAACCTAGTAGTCTCGTCCTGCCGATCTTGAGGTTCTGGAACAAGTATGTCCCAAATATGCGATGCTTTTTTATATGCATCTGCTACGTCATCCAAGTTCATCTATTTTACCCCAAAAGAATGCTGGTCTGTGCTTTAGGTATGTTTCTGCTTTGTGTACATCTCCACAATACCAATCCTCGTATATGTGTTGACAATTTTCGTTGACAATACATTGTATCCCTATAAGCTTGGATTCTATCACACATCTTGGGCAAGTATCATCAATGATTGGCAAAAAGACCAATCCGTAGTAATGAGACAAGGATGTTATATGTTCTTCGTATTCCCTAATAGGTAGAACATCATAATTTAGGTTGTTGTTATGACAATATTTAATAGATTCCTGAACACCTTTCGCTTGGCTGTGCCAACCGCCATATCCCTGCAAGATAGCCCACTTCCCATTATTCGCTGGCGGATTGAACCTTATTTTCTCAAATAGGGAGAAATTTTCACGAGTAAAGCACGAAGACAAGACGTGACATTTTTCAAATCTCATTTTTGGGAAATGCAATGAATATATTGACATTTGGCGATGAGACATGAAGAACATCAACGAGGCTTTTTCGATGATCCAATCATATACGTGCTTGATAACCTCAATAGAAGGACATGTACAGTTCTGTCTTCCCAATATCCGGTGCGGCACCTCACCCCGATAGGTGCAGTAATTGTAGTCAAATTCAATTTTTATAAATTTTTGAATGGTTGTGGTTAGTGCCAATACTGTGGAAGTATCTATGTTATAAACACCAGTAATATTCCCTAAAATCCAAACACAGTCTTTGTATCTTAATATGTCCTCTTTAGATAATTCTGGGCACTTAATTATTTTGACTTCATTGATCCTATCTTCTAAGATGGCTAAGCTGGTAAAATTGGTTCCACCAATCTCAATATTAGAATCATCTAGATATACGTATTTAATCATTTTGCCACCTTGTAACTATCACTATCACGATGAAAAGTGCTGGCCTCAAGTAATCTACAGCCGTGTTCTGTGGAAAACCTATGCACAAGACCCGGTTTAACAAGAAAAGAATGCCCTACCGCAAGATCAAACGTAATAATGTCTGCACCCCTACTTAGGTAGTGTACCTTACAGTCGCCCTCCATGTTAAAGAGGTGTTCTTGTTTTATCAAGTGAAAATGTAGACTTAACTGACTGTTCGGGTCAATCTCTAGGATTTTCCCGCAATAATCTTTATCTTCGTCATTAGCAAACCAAATTTCACGACCCCACCTTTTTTCTACGACCTTAGCTTTTTCCGTGAACATACCGTTTCCTTTTTTTTCACTTTAAGAGGTAACAACCACAAAGACCATGTTCATTAAAGGAAAATTACCAATGATTTCTTTCCCTTTATTGCACTAAAACCTTAAGGTTTACCAACAAGTAAGTAAATATTAGTATTTAGGAGTTAAATACAGAGTGTTATTACTATTGATATTAAAATAAATTGCTCAGAGCCACCTTTTCGATTTTCAAAAAAAAGACAAGCATTTTATGCTTGCCTGTTTATTTCTGAAGGGTTAATATGAATATTTACGTGCCTGCACACAACCCGGAGGAAATTCATACCGTTGGGAGTTCTTTAGCTGAATTTATTACGCTCACGCCCAACAGAAATGATAGTTTCGAATCGTCAATTAGGACTGTATGCCGCAAACTATCAAGCGACATAACATTATAGCCATTTCGCAGGAACATTATCTTGGTTTTTAGCACTTCGGTTTGAAAATTCTAAAAAAAGTTTGTTGGAACTGACGCCGTTTTCGGTATAATGCATTGTTCACACAACACTTTCAAAAACTTTTCAGGAGAACAAGTATGAATCAGACAGAATTTTTGACAGCACTTGACGCGGTAAGTTCACGATTTAATTGGGTGTACTCAGACAATCGCCTTGTCGGAACTGGACGCCGTGGGGCAGCCCGTGGGGTTACTGTCAATCCAGTAACAGCAGTTGCTTTGGCATCTGGGCTGGGGACTTTCCCAAATACCAAGCGTGGCACTGTGCGGGCGGCACGACAGCTTGGTATGAGTCAAGAGCTAGCTCTGGCAATTTACTCTCAGTCTAATAGAGGTCATGCCCAGATCGTTCGAGGTAAGATGCTAGATACAGTATTCAATTAACACAAGAAGGTTAATGTAAACAGTTTTTATGGTCGGTAGTCCGATAATGAGTGACAGCACCCCTTCCGTTTCTGTACAAAAAACGGATCTTTAGGTGGTCATGTTCCAAGGTGGCGACAGGGACTCCAAATCCCCGTGTGCTAGGTTCGATTCCTAGACCATCTGCTAGTGCCTTCACAAGGCAGCTATTTCGGTGAATTTTATAACAATGTAGAGAAAGGTGTTAGAATGTCATTAAACAACGAAGTAAGGCTTATTGGAAACTTGGTCCGCGACCCAGACATTATAGAGACAGAGCGAGGAAAGTTCGGCAAAATACGAATCGCTTGCAACACACGAAGGGGTGAAATCGAAGACACACTCTTTATGGACATCAAGTTGTTCAATAACACTTTCAAAGATCTTGAATATCATGAGGTTGTAAAAGGAGACAGGGTTGCGGTATTTGGCAGATTAGCAACTGAAGAATATACCAACAAGGAGGGCGTTGTAGTAACGGCATTTGTGGTTTACGCAAATAGTCTTATGAAGATAGCACGCAAGGCAAAAGTTGAATCTGGATTTTAAAATGAAATACAGTAAAATTTCTATAGCTCTTAAGGACCGCGAAATATCGGTGTATCTTTCTCCTAACGAGGCTAGAGATTTACTAGACCAGTTTTACGAAGTCTTTTCTGGAGAGCTAACTGATAACTGTGTTGAAATTCGCTCTCATGAGGAGCACGGCCTTTCAGAAACAATATTAGTTAAGGCCGATCAAGTTTTGTATGTCAAGGTACAATCTGGTGGTGAAGATGTCTAAAGAAAGAAAGAAACTCCAAAAACAAAAGGCCAGAGAAGCTAGAGTGAGGCAGAAACTTTTTAAAAAGAGGAAGTTAATAAGAGAACAGGCTAAACTCGAACGAGAAATAGCAAATATCCAACGGCAGATGGAGCCTAAAATTGAGCCAATAAAAAAAGAAAAAAATGAATGATCTTAAATATAAATTGTCCAATCAACGTAACATCATACGGGTATGTGTCTTCTTACTTCATCAAGGAACTTTCAAAATTAGGATATGATTTAAGACACATACCGATTGGGCCAAATAGTCCCGACGAGAATTTAGCTGAGTACCTCATCAAGGCTATGTCTCGTTGGGACTTTTCTTATACAGCACCGTGTTTGCGTATATGGCACCAGCATGATTTAAACCCCTTTTATGGCAAAGGGTTGAGAATTGGTATGCCCATCTTTGAGCTTGAGAAGTTTAAGGATGTAGAACTTCACTCATTAAATAACCCAGACCACCTATTTGTTTGCTCAAACTGGGCGAAAGAAGTCATTGAGTCAAATATTCCAGATAAAAAGGGATTTACTCATGTAGTTCCACTAGGGTATGATCCAGACATATTCAAGCCATGCCCATTACCACAGAACGGTCCAACAGTGTTTGGTAATTTTGGCAAATTTGAGGTGAGGAAGGGCCACGACATACTGCCCGCCATCTTTAATAAAGCATTTGAAAAGACTGATGATGTGGTACTTATTATGATGCCTCATAACTTTTTCTTGAATCAAGACGAAACTGATGAATGGATACATCGTTTCAAAGGTACTAAGCTTGGCGATAAAATAGTCTTTGTGGGAAGACAAAAGACGCAAGAAATGGTGTATAATATAATGTCACAAATACATTGTGGTATTTTTCCGTCAAGGGCTGAAGGTTGGAATTTAGAGGCGTTAGAGCTACTAGGGTGTGGTAGACATCTGATTATTACAAATGCAACTGCACATACTGAGTTTTGTAATGCAGAAAATGCTATGCTTGTTGAAATGAATAGTGGGTACGAGACCGCAAATGACGGGAAATGGTTTCATGGACAATTTGACTGGAGAAAGATTGGATCTGACGAAGTCGATCAAATGGTTGAACACATGAGATCAATACATAAAAAAAGAAAAGAGGGGCAATTGGAAATGAACTATTCAGGTATACAGTCCTCTGAACAATTTACTTGGAAAAATTCGACACTCACACTGCACAACACTTTGCAGCATTTAGGATCAAAATAAATGGACTCATACCTAGTATTGAGAATTTTAACTTATGATGATTCATCGGAGGGGTTGAATAACCCATTTCTTATTTTTGTGCAAAATAACAGCGATCTGCCCTCCGTAAAAATTGAACACCCTTGTAATTTTGAGGCGGCACTACGTAATGAACTAGCTCGCCATATTTATAATCCCGACTTAGCATTTAATGCTAAACATTTTTCCACAATTAATACAACTGAAAACCGCGTTGAGATATACTTTAACTTCTTTGTCAATAGTAAAAACTGCAAAGATACCGGGTCTTTTGTAAAATTCAACAAAAAGAGCATGGAATTATATAGATTCTTAAACCTGCAAGGTGGAAAATGACTCAAATTACCATAACATACAACCATGGAAAGATAGATCTACACACAGATGTGGATGATTTGTCAGATTTCCAAAGCCTTTTGTATACGATTTTCGCATCAGATGGTCAATTGCTACTAAAAGAGATGATACTACAAAGCGATGAATTGTCTCAAGAAGAGAAAGATGTTATCAAGATACTGTTTGCATTAATAGATCAGCAAGAAATGAAGGACACCAACAAAGGAATCTCGTTCAATAATACACCAGTTATTAAACCTAGTCAGTTCCGATAAGAGGTGATGTAATGACAAGAAAAATAGGTTGGGAAAAATATATTCTTGAAGAATTCGATCAAGATTCTATAATTGGTCCTGATGTCTTGGAAGGGCACGAGCAAGAAGATCAGGATATACTGAGGTCTCAAATAGACCAAATCATACCAATTCAGTTATTTAACAACAAAGTAAATACCCCATTTGGAATTATTGATCCAGATAATCAATTTTCTGCGGCTAGGATGTTTGATTGTTGGATAGGACATGCTAATTTTCCAATTACTGATCTAGAATTTAACATATTAGATAATGAGATTGATGGGCTTGGGTGTGTAAAGATATTGTCTAAATATAGGTTTGCGATTGGTATTGAAAAAATGTTTTGTTTTTCCGCTGTAAGGTGGCAAATTCAAAAAGAATTGTGCCTAAATTTAGAATCTGCCGAATTTGTTGAGGATGATAGTGTCGAGCTACATTTTACAAATATTCTGGAAAAAATCAATAATATACACATGACTATTGATAATTCTGAAAAATGGGCTATATTTATCGGGTCTGACGGATCTGTCACATCCATAAGTGACAATCAGTTTGGCTCTGATGATGAATACCAAGTAAGATTAAAAAAGCTAAAAAAGTTAAAAAACGGTAATATTATAACATGTGATCACGTTTAGAGGTGTATACATATAATGGATATGGACCGTATTTTTAGGAAAACCAGGACCGGGTAATTAAAGCTGAAAGGTATTAAAATGGCTTTACTCCCCAACACAATTATTTACGGAACAACTGGTAATAATTCTGCACCAACAGAGAAGCCCGATGGTGGAACTGTGATCGGAATAACATCCGCAAGTGACACGACAAATGGCCCAATTACACAAACCTTCAACCTAACAGATAATGCGATTGATGGTGAAACCCGAAGGGTGGTTGTTCTTGAGGCTAGTGGTACTGCACATGCGTACAGTGCTCAAAGGGCAGACACTGGGGGAACATTTGCGTATGAACAAGATCAATTTATTATTCGCAATGTTACTACTGAAATTAATGGTCAGTCGAATACCGTTCTTCAAATTAATGGTATCCCACGAGATAGGCCTAAGACTCTGATTAGTAACAGTGCCAAAGGTGCGTTGCTATCAACAGCACATCGTCTTGGGTATTGGCAGGGTGTTGGCATTTCAGCACAACGAACTAATTGGAGCACTGCACCATCTACTGGTAGCATTACATTTAAGCTTCCCACCAACAATGCAACTGATGCTGATGATCAGGGACAATTTGTTACATACAAATCAGTTCCCGGCGAGCTAGCCTACATGTACGGAGCAATTGATCCTCTACAGGATGAATATAAAGCACGCATGGGGGCGTAGATCATTAACATTATACCTTAAGCCCCAGGTTCACTTGGGGCTTAGGGGTGTTTGGAGGTGTATATGAATAGCCCTGCCGACTTAACATGGGTGGAGTTAATTGTTCAACTAGCAACCGCCGGTGGATTTGGTGCCCTAGTGTGGTATTTAGTAGTAAAGCATATTCCTCATATCGAGGAGCGACATCAAAACGAACGAAGTGAGTGGTTAGATTATATCAAACGCAGGGATGATGATTTTGATCAAATGTATCAAAAAAATCTAGAACAAAATATGGAAATTCAAAACAGATTAGAAAAACTTCAGATAAGGATTGAGAATGTCTCGCCCTCACAGTAGTATTGTATCTATATTAGTATTGGGGCTGATATTTTCATTTGGCATTCTATCGGCACTTAACGTACTTTCATTGAAAAATATTTCTAAAATAACTTATAACACACAATTGCTACAAGAAGATTTGACCCATGAAATATCTTT
>JAOZHK010000068.1 GCA_026014905.1 Candidatus Bathyarchaeota archaeon | reverse complement strand
TTGCACGTCCGGCATTTCCCATTCAGGGATGGGTCTGAGATATTGCCAATCCTTCATGTTTTCTGATCGAAACAGGGTTGCCCGCGTCCCGTCTCGTGGATTGCCTCCAAAGATGGCGTAATATGTATCGTTCTCCATCCAGCCATGAGGGTCCCAGGAACTATAGCGGCTGAATTCCGGGTCTCCCCTTTTTGGCTTTGGCACAATAGGGTTGTACTCCATTTTGTTCCAGTTGTCAAGATTGTCATCTGAGCTCGTCGCAATACAGTTCCCCGCATCAACGCCGTGATAGATAATTGTGGCTTCACCTGCGGCATTTAGAAATGCGTTGCCACTATAGATTCCTCTTTCTGGGCCTTCTGTGTCTGGAATGAGCGCGGGTTTATGATGTCTCCAGTGAAGTAAGTCAGCGCTCGAAACGTGTCCCCAACAGTGACCTTGATCCGGAAGCGTAGTATCTTGGAATATATAACAGAGATGGTATCGACCTTTCCAGTAGATCGCACCATTGGGATCAAAGGGCATGCAGGTTCCCTCTGGAGCTACAAAATGATAACGTGGTCGGTGTTTATCGGTGAGAAGTCTTGATCGTAATTCTCTTGTATTATTAATATGAGACTCTAACTGATCGAGTGTCATTGTCATCCTCAGAACCTGTGTACGCGCGCGCGTATCTTATTGCCTTGATAGTACCGGTTAGCATAAGTCGGGCTACCATTAATTTGAAACGCATCTTTCCGGATGGATACTTTAGTCTTCAAGGCACTTCAACTCCAATGCAATAAGGTTCACTTGATATTATATAGGTTCTCTAACTAGCTTGGAGGGAAAGCACAGTGACAGAACCTCTTAATTACCAACGTTCAAATGGTCACAATTCAGATTTCCCAGTGTCAACGCAAGCGCGTAAATCATTCCGGATCAGCAGTTTCTACAGGTTTCTGATAATGTTTCACGGAAACAACGATATCAAGGATACGGTTAACAAGATCCGCTGTACTTTCATTATTATTTTTAAGCTGCATCAGACGTTGGTGATCTTCTGTATAAACTCGAATGGACTTATGCCTCGGATTAAGATTTTTATAAGTCATCCCAAAATCCTCTTAAATTCATCAGTTCACTTGTTTTTTCAGCAATAATGCTATGATTAGCAGTGATCTACGATGAATATTAGTCCTATTTCTAATAAATGAGAAAATATCTAAAGTTCAAACCCATTTCATTAAAAATAATCTCAGTAAAGAGCTAAAACACACGCACGCAAATAAGCAGTTACGCATGTGAAGAAAATCATTCTAACTATACTGTAACTTCACCCTTATCAAGTACAACTTTCCCATCAAACTCGAGTGTAGCCTCTCTATAAATGACGTCAATATGACAAGGCGCTAACACTTCGCCCCCAATCGCATAATTGCTTCCAATTCCATGGTGAGCAAAGCCAAGTTTTCCCAAATCCTCCAAATTAGTGGCATAAGCTCGACTACAAGGATTGAGTCCAACAGCAAATTCAGCCAAGTTATATACCGATGCGTGGTCAAATGAAGCCAATGTGTGCTTGAGATATTCCGCTGCAGTACCTCCCAATATGTCTACGACGTTACCTTCACTAACTTGTATCTTCACGGGCTCATCCCGAATAACCCCATAGCCCATGAGTCTGACGTCGCCGACGATTATTCCTTCTGTTGAGCCTTCAATTGGAGAAATATTCAGCTCGCTGTTAGGGAGAGCAGCAAACTGGCCTCTCTCACGAAACAACCCAGTTTCATACTGAACAGGACGGTCGGTAACATCACCCGAGATATCCGTCCCCGCTGGTGAAGTAATACGAATAGTATCCGTTTCAGAAAGAATAGCCCCTAGTTTCCGAGCGACTCGATCATTTTCTTCGTAGTCAGCCAAGATACCTCCTGTACACAAGCAATCTTCAGTAACCTCGCACATTGTGGAGCCTCTGGCTCCATTTTCAATAGCTTCAATGCGAGCATCAGTATGAGTCATTGACCAACTTGTGGGTAGAAAAAATACGTCTGACTGAGCGCACGCGGCTACAACTGGTTCGGGTACTTGAGCACCGTGAGCCCCAGTGGGAGGAAACATCACAATGACTGGTTTTCCAGCAACCGCATTCGCAGCGGATGCCAGCACTTCAGCTAGACGTAGTTTATTCGTATCACACGCAATAACAACGTTTTCACCGGGCTGAATAGCTGCACATTGTGTCATTATCTTTAATGCTCCAGGCATCATTTCTATAATGCTCGAAGGCGCTGGAATATAATGGAAATACTCAATTGGCCATGGCATCAAATATTACCTCTTATTCACTCAATAAATAACTCAGTAAGCTCGAGACCAGTGATACACTTTCTTATATTTCAGCATTTTGGGAAACAATTCGCGTTGACAAGAATTACCGCGCTCGCGGTGAGGTATTGAAAATTCTGGCTAATTCCATACACAATAAGATCCAACTTCTTTTTCACCATCTCTTCCTGAAGTTTAATCACTCGTCGCTGAAGATTTAACAAATGTTTTCCCCTCATTAGGTGAGAGTAGCTCTACGATTTAATTATTTATTCGAATCCGCTGGTTATATCTGTTTAAATAATGGTGGATCCCAACCAATAATGTATAAGATAGCGCGCGCTGGGGTATACAATGAAAAAGACATTATCTAATACCAAACTCTTTCAGGCAGGGCCTCTTAGTGTTGTAGTAATGGCGACTGCTATCAATGCAGAAGGACAAGCGAATATTATTACCCTTGGCATGTACATGCCGATCAGCTTCTCCCCACCTCTCGTCTGCATTGGAATCGCACCACAACGCTACAGTCATGACCTCATTTCCCGTTCTGGGGAGTTCGTTGTGAATATTCCATCTATAGATCTAGTTGAAGAAATGCATTTCTGTGGAACTAAATCCGGGCGTAACATCGATAAATTCACTGCAACTTCTCTCACCGCTATTCCTGCTAAAGTTGTAAAGACGCCTCTAATCAAGGAATGTATCGGACACTTAGAGTGTAAAGTGATTCAAACCCATGTTTGTGGTGATCATACTCTATTTGTAGGACAAGTAGTCTCAGCTTGCGCTGATGAGACGATCTTGTCTAATGGTAACTTTGATCCCCTCAAAGCAAGACCTATTGTTCAAAAAAATCACGTATATTTCACAGTGACTGACAACTAGTTAGCAAATAAGCGAGCTATTGGGTGAGCTGGGAACTTAGGATTAGCCATTCATTAACACTCCAAGGCAGTAATAGCTGTCACACATATGCAAAGTTAGCTAGATGTAGAATTCATAACTGCTTAATGTTATAATCTACATCGTCTAAAAGGTGAACGATGTGAACTGGAGAGTTATACTGGTTGTAGGAGTGTTGACCACGATATTTGGAGTTTACACTCTTATGACATATCCTATCACAGCCATCAGTTTTCCAGTATCATTTACAATTGGAGCGGATACAAAACATGAAGCTCTGGAGATATCTGTATTGCAGAGTCAAGTCCGTACAGATGTAGTGGTTGCTATGGGTTCAACATGGTGGACCGCTAAGATTTTCCAGGATGATACTGAGGTTTGGAGTCACTCAATGACGCAAAATGATCAAACAGTGTTTCAAAGTGACTGGATTGAACTCCAGCCAGGATCATATGATTTCACTTATACTGCAGCAAGTCTAGCTGCACTTGATCTCGACGTTACCGTCATTACAAAGGGGGACTTCTGGTAACTTTGTCATTGCATGACCCTGATTCACTGTTTATGTCGAGTTAGGCACATAAGATAATGATTTCTTTCCCATCAACCTAGAACAGCTTTCACTAACCTCAAATGCTCTTCGTTACTGATCCATCTCACTTTTAGATAATCGATAACGTCAGTTTTACTGAAGCCGATCCTTTCAGCATCTTCGAGTGTATATCTATATGCTTCAATTTCAGTCGGAGCATCTACATAGCTAACACTCCGGTCAAAAACATTTTTACCATCAGAAATCTGCCAGATATGAACCATCTCGTGGATAAAATCCAGATACAGAGTCCCCCTATCGCTATGACACAGATAATCCTTATTGATTGTGATAATCTTCGTTTCCCGGTCAACCCATATCTGCCAAGGTTTGCTTACAACATTCACCTCCGTAGTATTCAAAACCTCTTTCAATTTATACCCATAAATTTTACTCAATGCAACAGAGTTTTCCAGGCCTGTTATAATATCTGTTAATTGGTACATACCCAATTCCAGATTATGATTTATTAGATACATAGGAAATCCACACAGCGATCATAAACCTTCACGCGCGCGTTCATACTGCAGGATTCTTGTTGCATTTTTTATTCTTCACTCTGTTTAATATCGTCCGAGGAAAATGGGAGATAAGATAGTCGATATGAGCTGATCATATAGAATAGGTTAGTTATAATGATGACAAGAAAGGTTATATTTTGGAGCATTATTGCGTTATTAACTCCTTTTGAAACAAGCACAACTGTTAACACCGCTTCGTTCAAACCACGGGGTATTACAATGCTCATTAATTCAGCATTCTCTTGTAATTGGCTTCGGACCATCGCAACATGACTTGCAACAAACCGCATCACAAATAGAAGTGTCGATAGGATGATGCCGTATATAATCCAGATCGGATCACTAATAGAGATCGATAATCCAATATAAACGAAGAAGAATGTTCGAATTAAAAAGCAGAGTTCCACTTCAAATTGTACCATCTGATCATCAAAGACATCTCCCTCCTGCTCACCGACAACAAATCGATCAAGTACTTGTTGGTTCCTAAGTACTACACCAAACATAAGTGCAGCTAATGCACCATCTCCACTAAAAAATTCTGATGAATAATAGATTATGAACAACATCGCAATCGTTAACATATAACCAAACGCTTCACGTTTAATCCAGGATAATAAGTTCAACCATACAATACCTAAACCCACACCCACCCCAACTCCAACGCCAAAACGTAGCACCACTCCCCGTGTTATCGAAAGAAGGTCCCATTGGCCAATAGTTACAAACTCAATCAACGTTAGAAAGAGAACGACTTGAAAAATGCTATTCAATTTCGATTCCAGTCTTAGGACCGATTCAACATCGTCATCAATTGGAAGAACACGTAATAAATGCGCAAGCACAATTGTACTATTTCCTGACAACATGATGCCAATTAGCACGCCATATACGGGGTCAATACCAATAAAACCCAGAAATACCATGACAGCCAAGGTACAGAAAAGTAAGTGAAGACCACTCATTAAGAGCGCCCGAGGGGCCTTCGTAATAGATTCGCGGAGATTGATTGCTAACCCGCTTTCAAACAGGATGAAAATTGTCGCTAAATCTGCCAAGTATGGAGCATAACTTACTAAAGTAGCCTGCCCGACGAGTTGGAGCCATGGTCCTACAATAAAGCCCAAAATGATTAAAAATAAAATGCCTGGAAAACCAGTTCGTAGAAATTGGTAATTGCTGAGAAAACCAATAATAATTATTAGACTAATTAATAGTAATCCTGTTGAGACGCGTTCCGTCAGCAAGGATTTCTACACGACCATTTTTTCGTGATTGAAGTTCATGATTAACTACAATATAATCCTCGCGCAAATTTGTTCAAGTTAGCTAGTAACGACCAAATCTCACGGGGATAACTCTTTAATTATCTTTGTCATTAGGAAAATAATATGCCACTTTCACGAGAGCGTATCCAAGAAGTTATATCGTCTTATGATCGGGATCATATTTCTATAGGTATCTTTGGTTCACATTCAGCCCTTGAACTTGGAATGTCGGCACGAGCGATGGGTGCCCAAACCGTCGTTATCGTTCAGAAAGGGCGAGATGCGATATACCGACTGGATCATGCTCATTTGTATGATCATGTCATCCTTGTGGATAATTTTCAAGACATGTTACGACCTTCGGTTCAAGATGAATTACAAAGTCTTAACACCATCTTTGTTCCAAATCGCTCCTTTTCCGTCTACGTCGGTTATGAAGGAATCGAAAACTCGCTACGACTGCCTTTATATGGTAATCGATTCATGTTGCGTTGCGAGGATCGACATGATGAAAAAGGACAATATTATTTATTGAAAAAAGCTGGTATCCGAGTTCCACAAGAGTTTACCACGCCTAATGAAATCGATCGATTGGCTATCGTTAAAGTCCAAAGAGCAGATAACCCGTTGGAACGCGCATTTTTTTACCCGAGTTCCCCAGATGATTATTTCACTCAAGCTCAACAATACTTAAAGAAAGGATTGATAACTGAGAAAGGATTGGCTCAAGCCCGCATAGAAGAGTATGTGTTAGGTGCGAGATTCAATGCAAATTTTCATCACTACGCATTACCTGATGTATTCGGGTCTCTCGACTTTGTGGGATTAAGTGATCGACGTCAGATTAATCTGCAAGGATTTCTGAATCTTCCAGCTCGCGAGCAACTTCAAATCAAGGTGCCGATAACCAATGAAGAAATTGGTCATTACGGGTTAACTATACGGGAATCGAAACAGCCTTTGCTGTGGTCAGCTGCAAGCAAATTTGCTAAAGTAGCAGCCACTGAGTATCCGCCTGGTATCATTGGGATGTTTGGACTCCAAGGAGCTGTGGCATATAGTCCCCGAGACTCAAAAACACTGGAGTTTGTGGTCTTCGATTTGAGCCCACGTATTCCAGGAGATCCCGCGATAGGCCCTACTTCTCCCGAGATGCGTAATCTGAGTTTAAAACACAAGAAACGAATTGATGACCCGTTAGATCTTACAATTATGGAAATCCAGCGAGCAGCTTCACTGAACCGCCTTCAAGAAGTGGTGACATGATAACATCTTCAGAAATCGCTAAAATCTTAACAATGTATGATGCATCTAATCTGACGATCGGTACCATTTGTTCCCACTCGGCTTTACAGATCTTTCATGGAGCTCGTCAGGAAGGCTTTAAAACTGTTGGTATCTGTACGAAAGAACGACGAACGTTATACGAATCATTCCCGCTGGCATGTCCAGATCGCTTTGTACTTGTCGATGAATTTCGTGATATTCTCACACCTTCTGTTCAAAAAGTATTAAAAAAACTGAACACTATCATCATTCCCCATGGATCCTTTGTGGAATATGTCGGCCCTGAGAATCTTGAAAATACCTTTGCAATCCCTCTTTTCGGGAACCGAAAAACGTTAGAGTGGGAACGTGATCGCCAAAAACAACGCGAATGGCTAACTGAAGCAGGCCTCCAATTGCCAAAAGAATATCTCCATCCCAGCGATATTGATGGCCCCGTCTTTGTGAAATTCGCAGGAGCAAAAGGTGGACGAGGGTTCTTCACCGCGCGATCAGAACAAGAATTGTATCACAAGCTCAAGAAGAAAGTTCAACAAGGTCTTCTTAATTCCACGGATCGACAACAAATAGCAATCCAAGAATTTCTCCCCGGTGTACGTTATTACCCTCATTACTTCTATTCACTGTTCGCACAGGCTCGACAAGAATCCTCCAGCCGCGTGGAATTATTGAGTATGGATAAGCGGATAGAACCTATCGATGAAAGTTACCGAGGTTTACCCGAAATTCCTGAAGCGTTCTTTGATTACACAGTGACAGGTAACCAGTCTGTTGTCATCCGAGAAAGTTTGCTCCCCCGTATTCTTGAAATGGGAATAAACACAGTTAATGCATCAACTGCCTTATTTCCTCCAGGAATGGTTGGCGCGTTTTGTCTGGAAACAATCTATCACCCCAACCGAGGATTTACTGTGTTCGAAGTATCAGCTCGAATTGTCGCGGGAACTAATCTCTATCCCCATGGATCTCCCTACTCATATTATTTATTTAATGAACCTATATCGACAGGACGACGAATCGCCCGCGAGATTAATCAGGCGATAACAGCTGAACGCCTAGAGCAAGTGCTCTCGTGAAGTTGCTGAATGAGTCTTCCTGTCACGACTTCGACATACGCAATAATAACCAGTGATTGAACTCATCAGTTGAAGAAAACATGCGATCAAAATTGGACGAAAAGGCGCCGACAACCTTCCACTCCCCTATGCTCTGAGTTGAAAGAAAAGCTAAATAATTCGCTATTTCGTGTTCAATCGATTCCGTAGCTAGAACACGATTGTTGGATTCAGTGATAGTAGAATACCCTGTTGCTGGATCAATGATGGTGAGATAGTCGCCTTTGACAGGTATGTATGGAGTTACATGCCCCGCCCCAGTAGATGACTGAAGGAGAAGACATTCAAAATAGAACGCCTCTTCATAATAATTCAGAAGCAGACTAGTTAATAATAGGGCTTGATCTTCACAATCACCTTGACCTAAGAATATGGTTTGTGATGGATACTGCCACATGTCAACTGGCGATGTGGAAATATTGCTGGCTCCATGATCTACTAATGGGAGACTATCGTTTTGATATTGTATACATGTTTGAACCCAATAATAAATGCTGGATAGATCATTCCAAACCTCATTATGATTGGAAGGATTCATGCTGTAATTCAAGATCATAGGAAGGGTTATCGAAATAGCTGGATCAGAAACCGTGATAAATTGTGTCTTATCGATGTGTAGTAATTGTTCATAACTCGTAACTATATTGGAGGAGATGTCTATGGACATGTTTTGGTTAGAAAGTGATGTAATTAACGCGCTGTAATTGAAGTCCATGAACGAAATTTGTTGTGGAAGTTGTGTAGGAGGCTCTAAGAACTTCGATTGAATTGAGAGATGGTTATCGGTTACTAAGGGGGATATTGATGGAATATAGTATATGCTGATCATTAATCCTGTGCAAGCTAGGACAGCTCCGAGAAGAAGTACTGAGTTAAACTTCATACAATTCAGCCAATCAATGAGATGCTAATCGATCAATATTAGGAATTCTAGCATTTAATGACCTATGAAGTCTTGATATGAATTCATGGTTTATAATCAGTATATGTTGACACTCGAAATTTTTAAATTCGAATGTGTCTGAGAAGAATGTGGTGATGAAATGATTATCGCTGCATTATCAATCTTCCCAGTAGGTGAAGGTACAAGTCTGAGTAAATATGTTAAAGCAAGCTTGGAAGAGTTGAAACATAGCGGGTTAACTATTCAAATAGGGGCGATGGCAACAACCATAGAAGCTTCTACTCTCGACGACCTTTTTCAGGCAATTAAAAAAGCGCATGATATTCAAATAACTATGGGCGCGCAACGAGTCTATTTTGTGCTGACTGTTGATAATCGACAAGATAGGAACGCAACAATGTCGACCAAGTTGAAATCGATCGGTGAAGAATAAGCCACGAAAAAATGAAAATTCTTTTTCCTTTTTTTTAGCCTGCTTTAACACAATATCTGTCAGAACACGCATCTGTGTACAGGCCCCTCTCGGATCCTCTGCGTGTTTTTTAAAGAAAAGTGTAGAATCTTAATTGATTAGATCGATAAGTATCTGATATTTTGACAAAAATATGTAAAACATCATACGCGGCTTTGCCCCATTAGTGGAGAGCGAATCGCCAGCGCGGTTCAACAACGACGGTAAGAGACAATAATGAATAGTATTTTTCGTTGTGACCTATTTTTATATATTAGAGTTGTAAAGTAGTACTGCATTTATGCTGTATTATGCTGTGTTATATATTACTTCATTTTCACCGTACTCACCTAGTATATTGTCTGGTCTGAACAACATTTTTAAAGACTGCATCTGTAATTTATGTTGATTAAGTCGATATGGGACGTTAGAACATCTTTCAAGGTTCATGGCATCTAATCCGGATGGGAATAAATGACGAAATCAATTTCGAAACAAATTGGTGACAAAGAAGCCCTCTGGTTATTTCGTGCCAAATTACTCAAACTCTACGAAGAGTTTGAAGCAAAAATAGAAACACTTTGTCAGCAACACAATATCTCAATCAATTTTTGGTATAGTCCATCGAACATTCCTCAACCAAAGTTTCGTATTGGAAAAGCTATGCTCGATGCAGATACACTTTATAGTGAAGATGAGTTCAGTCTCCTATTCTCCCCAGAGATTCCCTGGTCTAAAAAAGCTATTAAACGTTCACCACATCAAATACGGTGAGCAGTATATGCTTCACTTCGATTTAAAGAGCTTTGTCTAATGTAACTGGAGGGAACCGCTTGAGTCGTTATGCATCCGGGTATCGTCTTGAACGTCGAGTGCAACAACTTTATACTGAGATGGGGTGGCTCGTCACACGGTTTCCTAGTAGTGGACGTCAGTTGTATCCAGCCGATATTTTGGCCATCAAGCGATGTAATGGCGGAACTCACATCCACCTCGTGGAATGCAAAAATTCTACGAAAAAAAACATTCAGAAATCATCAATATATCTTGAAGTTGATCAGATCACAAAACTCATATCAGCTGCTGAACAACATCAAGCTTTGGCCTTGGTTGCTTATAGCTTTCCTCGTCAACATGCCAGAATTACTCCTGCTCACAATTTAAAGAGTACAGGGAAGATGTTGCATATTGATCGTAATGATGGAGTATCTTTGAAGTCATTTCTTGCAAAATATTAGACTTATTTCACATTTAGCGTACATGTATCAATTAATCTCGAGACATGATTTCGCGCTTGTCCTCAATTTTCGAAGCGCCAAACCTTTTATTATCCTCCTCTTCACATGACTACTAGTATTTAGCTGATAGCACATGTAATTATCAAATTGGTAGATGTGAGACAATGTATCAAAATCTAGCTAAAGATGTTGGTCTTAATATTATTGATCGATATAGTGTGGATACGTTAACTCAGGAAATTTTTTCGCAGAATGATGCAGTTATTGAACGATATCTTTTAAAAGCTACCAGTAGCCCCTCTCCTCGAAAAGAGTTATTTGAGAATATTCCCTGCTCGGTCGTTCGTCCAATACATCCTCTACAACGAATTGCTGTAATGCTATTAGATATTACTTCTTTTTCCCCTCATGTTACTTTACCAAGGATTCACGAGTTATTGAGTGAAGGGTATACTATTTTCCATGTGGAATTATCAAAGCAAAAGCCTCCAGCTTCAATAATTGCGCAAATTGTGAAAGCAATCAGCTATGCTAGTCTAAGACGGGATATCGTGGACCACGTCTATCTTTGGAGTGTTCGAGAACTTGGCATTTGGGGTATCCTCGCAAGTATTTTTGATGAGCGTATCGAAGGCATTATTCTGGACGGGATGCCTACGACACTCCGGTTATCAAAAGACGAAGAAATCTCTGTATCAAAATTATGTGAAAGTATTGCTCCAAAACCTCTAGTAATTATTAATATTCCCGACATTGAAAACACTTTTCATAAAGTCACTGCTTGCTATAAGCGATTACATCAATCTACCTCACTGCGTATTGAAGAACAATGGGATCCTCATAATTTGAAGGAGTTGTTCGCATGGTTACTCACGAAGAGGAATGGGTCATGACATCGCAGAGGATTAAGGATAAAAGCGTCTTTCAAGCGGACGTTGCAGTTGTAGGTGGTGGACTAACAGGGGTTGCAGCGGCGGTCGCAGCTGCAAGGAGTGGGGCTAAGGTCTATTTAGTTGAACGGTATGGATTTCTTGGAGGGACGGCAACAGGAGGATTAGTTGGACGCTTTCAGGCAGGTCCCGATGTTCAGAATCACCCTGTTATACAGGGCGTATACTCTGAAATAATGGATCGTTTATCTGATTATGATGGGCTACGGGGCAGTCTTTTTGACCCTGAATTAATGAAATATGTAGCTTTCGATTTGTGTGAGGATGCTGGGGTCAATATATTACTCCATTCTCTTGTTTTTGATGTAACCACGCAGGATTCTGAAGTTAAGGAAGTAAGTATTTATTCGAAGCGAGGGACACGCAAGGTCATTGCATCAACATATGTGGATGCGACAGGTGATGGCGATCTAAGTACACTTGCGGGTGCTCAAGTCGAGGTGGGACGTCCAGTTGATCATCTTCAACAGCCTATGACGCTCGTATTTCAACTTGGAAATATCGACCATCAGCGTCTCCAAACCGCAGATTGGGATCAATTAACCGATCGCTTCCGTCAGGAAGTAGATATTCTAGCCTCTCGAGGACGCATCTTCTTCTTTCAATGGACAGAAGGCTTACTGGGTTTTGTTATGACGCACATCGCGAAACATGATGGATTAGACATTGAAGATCTAACTCATGCGGAGATTGAATCCCGGCGTCAAGCTTTAGCGGTCTACAAATTCTTTCGTCAATACGTTCCTGGATGTGAACGATGTGTTATTGCGACAACCGCGAATCATATAGGACTACGGGAGACCCGACGCATAATTGGTGACTATATGATGACGCGAGAGGATATCTTAATGGGACGGAAGTTTCCCGATTGTATTGGATGTTCAACCAGCTGGATTGATGTCCATAATCCTGATGGTGAAGGCGTTCTTCATGAATTGGTTGTATCTAATGACTGGTTCGAAATCCCCCTTCGAGCAATCACCGTTAAAGGCTTCAACAATCTGTTAGTTGCTGGTCGCTGCATATCCGTAACTCATGAAGCTCAAGGCTCCATACGAGAAATTCCAACATGTATTCTCACGGGTCAGGGTGCAGGTGTCGCTGCTGCGTTAGCAGCGCAACAAAGGGGTCCTGTCCGAGCATTACCATACACTCAACTTCGCTCAGTTCTCCAGGAGCAGGGTGTCTGGATGCAAAATGTCTCTTCAAGCTAGTTCATATGGGCTTGGAGTTCCCATACAGTATAGGCTGAGAATTGATGTTGTGATATCGGTTTCATGGCTTCAAATCGGATACGAATCCCGTAGTGATGATCATACCATATACGGTAATGTTCATCCTTGAAGGAAGCGTCTAAACGCCAGCAGTTAAAATGATTCATATCCACTGTCTTCATATCTTGTCCTGTGACTGTGAATAATAGATCTGTTGGATTTTCAAGTCGAATGGAAACGGGTATGTTATCACCTATTGTGAAGAGTGGATTGAGCCAGAGTCTTCGATAGAACGGGTGAGTTTCATCGTCGATGACTTTACCGGTTTGACGGTCCACAATATATGTCATGGTCTGAAGATGTCGGTCGTGAAATGGGTAGAGGCTCCAACCACTTATGTATCGCCTTCGTACTTTGACGATAACTTGTACATCTGTTACTTGGGATATGGTGATGTGTTCATGTATATCCCAGTCTAGAGAATACCGACGATACATCAATCCCATACCAGGTCGTAACCAAGACACCTGCGTGCACTCCATCTGTTAGTTTAGTATCGAGGCTTCAACGGGCGCTTTACTTGAACTTGTGTGTCTTGAGTGATGTTTCGATGTCTACACCTAGTTCGTCAGCTGTTCTTTTTATGGATTCCCACGTGTAATCTTGAACAGGTATGCCCTTTACAAGTTTCTTATCTCTCGCGTTGAATTCAGGTTCGCCTGCCACGAGTATTTCTTCGATGCTGGCTGCTTTTCTCGATGACTTAGTCGTTCGTATAATCTTGTCAGTGTTTTGTGTAAACTCCTCAATAAGTCTGAATGCTGTAATATCTATAGCCATCATAATCGCCCCATTACCCTTGATCTCAGTATAGACTTCTTCGCCTCCTGCAAGAGCTTGACCTAAAATTTCGATGATAAGGCAAAGGGCTGAACCTTTATATCCTCCAAATGGAAGGAATGCCCCTCTGGGCTTTGTTGCTTCTTGTCCATAGAATGGACGAAGGTCTGTGGGATCTGTACTCTGGTGTCCTTGATAGTCGATCACTCCGTACTTTAATGGGATTTGTGTTTTGTTGAGTATGGCTAGTGAAACTTTTCCTCCTGCAACAGTGCTTGTTGCCATATCAAGTAGGATGGGCTTCTCATTAGCGGCAGGTATAGCTATAGATATTGGATTCGTACCAAATACAGGATCGATTCCCCCATATGGTGCAGTGTTTGCACCTCCTCCAACAAGGGTTATTCCGATCATGTAATGTTGTAAAGCGATCTCGGGATACGCGCCGACTCTACCAATGTGGTTACAATTGAACACAGCGACGATCCCGATGCCACTTGTTTTCGCTTTGGCTATCGCTAGTTCCATAGCTTTTCGAGCTGAAACTTGTCCTATGCTTTGATTTCCATTTATTAGCGCGGTTGAAACGGTTTCTCGAACAACGGTGAACGCATTTCCTGGTTTGATGATTCCTTTCCGAATTCGCTCGACATACGGTCGGATACGCATCACTCCGTGAGAGTCATGACCATAAAGGTTTGCGGTGACAACGTGATCAGCTAGATATTTAGCGTCGTCTCGTGAGCACCCAGCGGCTTTGAAAATTTCTTCAGCAATCTTACTTAGCTGATGAGCGTTTATTAAAATCAAATCTAACCCCTTTTAAAACAACATTTACGCGCGCGTATGTAAACAATTCTTTGCTTTTTTATAACCTAATTCCTTATATTCTTCCATAATATGTTCAAGCTGATATCTCTTTGAGATATGCAGTCAGAATAACCAGGAGATTCATTACATCGTTGATATTGAATTCTTCTACTGCTTGAAGGTTATTTGGAATGAAATCTTGATTGGGGTAATCTTGTGCGACTATCTATCCACACATCGATGCCAAAAGTGTTCTATGCTTTATGTATCGTAGATTTCTTACTTCGTTTG
>JAOZHK010000052.1 GCA_026014905.1 Candidatus Bathyarchaeota archaeon | reverse complement strand
CCTGATTGACGCCGCATCCACAGGATAAGATTTTCCAAGAGAAGCGTAACAAAGAACATACGCTCGCGTTCAGTAAGATGGGCGAGATAAAAAATGCTATGACGAGGGGCACCAGTATCGGTGTAAAGCAACTGGTCAATATCTAGGGCTGTTCCTTGCATCCACGATTGAAAGCTTGGAGAGGCGATTAAGCTATTCAATGCGATCGCTAACTCCGATCGATCCTTGAGAGGATAGAAACTATCAACATCAAAAACTCCTAATTTTTGAATTGGTGGAGTTTGAATCGCTAAAATCAGTTTTTCAAGGTTGAGGTCTTCGCCCCGCTCCCAATAATGCTCGATGAGATGCGCAAGTAGAATAGCTTCTCGACTCCGAATTGGATCTCCATCCACACCAACCAGACTCAGCAATGCAGCGACTAATCCTTGGATACGCTCCCGAATAGCTTCAAGACTCGCATTCCAATCGAGAGCTGGAACTGCTAGACTGGTAAGGATACTAATAGGTAGACCCGCTGTGGATCCTGGAGTGTAAATAGTGAAATCGGCTGAGGTCTGTAATCGCTGAATCCGTTCAGACGTAATTCCCCAATCACTTAAACCTGTTCGCCACCGATCTGCAATGTATTGGGCGTAATCTGTTGTGCTCAGATTTCTTCGCCGAGCATCATCAGGGTTAACCCATGGCTGAAAGTCGGTCGACCGTAATTCAGGAAATTGAAGTAAGAGATTCGTGATATCCCCTTTTGGATCGACAATAAGCGCTGGGACCTTATCTAACGCAGCTTCTTCCAGCAGACAAATGCATAATCCTGTCTTTCCGCTGCCTGTCATGCCCACGCAGACTCCGTGAGTAGTCAGATCACGAGCATCATAATTGATCAGTTGATCCGTGAAAACATTCTCTGATGCGAGATCGTATGCGGCACCGAGGTAAAATGAGCCTAATTTTTCGGGTGGAGCCTTCATAATTCATACCTCAAAAAGAAACTGTGAGGTCAGAGACCATGTGATACAAAGTGGACGGACGGTATAAAATCTTTACCGAGACATGGAAAGTATCTAGCTTTCGTTGAGTTGATCTAGGACGTCAAGTCGATCCGTAATGTATTGAAAGCCGTTTTGCCAGAATTGTCGAGAGGCAATGTCGATGTCCTGTCGGAGTAAAAGCTCACTCGGGCGTTCGGACCCTCCGCTTGCTAAAAGATCCAAGAATTTTTCAACGAATGATTGTCCTTGGCTTTTGTAAGTTTGGTAAAGCGCTAATGCCAAGAGATTTCCAAAGGAGTAGGCATAGGTATAGAAGGGTGTTCGATAGAAGTGAGGAATATAGGTCCATTCATGTTGGAACTCGGCATTTACGTCAACAGCCTCCCCGAACTGGGCTTCTAAATTATCATAGTAAAGCGTTGAGAGGTCGCTTGCTGTTGCGCCATCTTCTACGGCACGATGCGCTTTTTGTTCAAAGATGGTGAAAAAAGCTTGTCGTTGAATCGTGGCATACATGCCATCTAATTGATTCATGATGAGCCCCCGCTGATCAGACGGACTCGTATCTTTAAGTAGATAATCGTAGACGAGGTTTTCAGCAAAGACCGAAGCTAACTCCGCTAATGGTAGTGGTGCTGATTGGATAAGGATGGATTTCGCGGATGCAAGAAGGCTGTGAACAGCGTGTCCCAGTTCGTGTGCAAGGGTAAACGCATCATGGTATACTCCAGTAAATGTCATCAACACATAGGGTGTGATCGCTGGAGTCGCTGTGGCACAGAACGCTCCACTTCGTTTTCCTTTTCGAGCTCCCCAATCCAGGTGCTGTTCAAGCAAGACTTGGCGAGCTTGTGCGGCAAATGTGGGGGAAAAGTGTTTGAGTGCCGTATCTACGAGGTCCACCGTCTCTGGAAAGGTGCGGGTTGTGGAAGGTAGTTGGAAAGGCGCATAGATATGGTATCGTGTCATTGTATCCATGTTCAAGTAGCTAGCTTTACGCTGAAAGTAGCGTTGAAATATACCGCGATTTTCCACACAGACATCGAGTAATGTGTCGATGATGTCGTCAGGGATATCGTTTGCTACGTTACGAATAGATATGGGAGAGGAATAGCCTCGGAGTTGGATCCCTTCATTTTTCCAGTCTAAGATCACATTTCGATATAATTCGCCAAGAATATCTGCGTTCTGTCCATAAACAGTGAAAAGTGCATGATACGCATTTTCTCGAAGCTGGGGATCTGGGTTCCTCACTAAAGTAAGAAGTTTGGATTGCGTATACGAAATCGTTTTGCCTTTCACGGTCATCGGAAATACGAATCTACTGGTATACTGATCGTAAAATTTACGGAGGAAGCTTATTCCTGTTGTATCTTTTATGTTAATGATCTTCTCTTCAGCTTCGGTTAAGCTATAGCATGCCAATTCTCGAAGGCGCTGTAAGTAATATTTCAGGTCGAGTCGTTGCTGAAGCAGTCGTTGTGCATTGGCTTCATCGATGCCTTTTTTCCACCATAATTCAAAGAATAAGATACGATTCGAAATTTGGGCGAGGAATTGTGTAATTTGCGCCAAGAGGGATCGGACATCAGAATTTGACGTATCCGCACTAAAGAGAAGATTAGCATAATATCCAATTTTTGCGACGTCAGTCAATAGCTCTTCAAATAATTGGAGAACAGTGGAAAACTCATGACTCAAAATCTCATTTGTCAGCCGAGATTGCTGAACTTCAAAGATTTGGGCTTTGGCTTCAATATCAGTTAACCGAGTCTTAAACGCAGTAGTAGTATATGGTGGTGCGAGTTCAGTGAGGTCCCAGGTGCCCTCTTCTTTCATAGGATTAATAGATGTCATTTTCATTCCCTTAGCTAAGTGCGTCAGCCTTGTCGTTTATGGAAAAAGCCTCTTTTAACTTTGTGATTCTTGAAGATCGTCGAGGGGAATCGATGAACGCTTCAGGAGTGCGATAAAGATAGATACGCTGAAGTGGACCAACAAATGTTGACTTTGATATCGTCCACGTAGGAATTTGATGTCCATTACTCACAATCCGCGTTCCTGTTTTCGTTTCAAGCTGTAACTTGAATGGTAAGCGTTCCAATGCCATCGTCGTCAAGTACATAGTAATGACATCAGCCTCAGCAATATTCGCATTAAACAGATCGTCGCGTATGACCGTTATCCGGTCCTCCAAGTTCTGGGAACGAATATTATGTGCTGCCAAAGTGAAGATGTGTGTTTCCAGCTCATAGCCCACGGCTCTCTTCGCACCAAAATCTTGGACCGCCATGATCAGAATCCGACCATCACCACAGCCCAAATCCATAACCACGTCATCAGAACCTACCTGAGCTAGTTTCAGCATTTCGCGAATAATCTCTGGATGAGTAGGAAAGTACGCACCACTACTCAACATGTATTCCCTCGACCGAGTATGAGGATATGCTATGACGAGGAATAAAGATTTATGTCTTTATCCCGTCTCAAAGGATCACAACTCGAAAGAAAGCTAATAATTGGAGAAAATTACAATGAGTATGCCCATCGACTGGATTCTTAAACGTCGAAGTATCCGAAAATACACCCGAGAGAATGTCAACGATACGATGATCACCGCCTTACTTAAAGCCGCTATGGCCGCACCTTCAGCATCAAATCGCACGCCATGGCATTTTGTTGTGATTAAAGATCGAAAGCAATTGGATAGCCTGGCGAATGCACATCCATATGGGAAAATGCTCTATGAGGCTCCGTTATGCATTGCAGTATGCGGAGACACCACGGTGTCGGAGTTGTATTGGGTGCAGGATTGCTCCGCGGCTACGGAGAACCTTTTAATAGCCGCAGCGGGTCTCGATCTTGGTGGAGTGTGGCTCGGTGTTTACCCACGTCAGGAACGTGTTACTCACGTAAAGAGTATTTTACAATTACCATCACATATTATCCCTCTCAACCTCATTGCAGTCGGCCATCCCGCTGAGAAGAAAGAAGCACGAACTCAATATAATGAAACGAGAATTCATGATGATAATTGGTAAATGCACACGCTAAACTAGCTCACAGAGATAAGCATTTAGTGTGAACTCATTAGTTACAATTGTTTTGGTTCACAAAGATTAGCCGCTGTTTTGGCACTTCGACCACACTTGTTACAAATGTAATTCGGATCTCGTACAAATTCTTTTAATTGCTCTAGCGAAACTTCCCCACGTCTAACTAAATCGCATAAGTGATGTCGATGACCAATGTGCTTATCTACGTTCCGATTTTTTGAAGAAGTTATCCAAGGAATCCAAGACATAGTATCACCAATAATCCTTTCTAACGAATATAGATAAATCTTGTTCAATTGAATGTCCAAAAATATCTAGCTAGCAGAAGTAGAGCCAAAAAAAAAGAGAAGGATAATAATAGCTATTTCTCAATTGTCGCTAAACGATTTCGTTGGCAAGATAGTATAAAGTAAGCAAAATGCTGGAAATACAATATCCTGTCAATAACAATACGCGCACTCTAATCCCTTTACAAAAGTGTTGATTGCCTCAATCGCAATTCAAATGTCAGACTCGGGTCTGTACTTGGCAGCACAGTTATGATAGTCTTCCCATAGACAGAGTACACACGCACTTCATATTTACATACAAAGATTTACGTAAGTTTATCTAGTCGCTTACAAACTCTATAAAATCAAATGTACATTAGGTTATCTCGCATTTATCGGTAATTATCTATGAATAAAGAAGATGTATTATCATCAATTAAATGGAACATCTATATTGGAATGGCGAACATAGGCATTCTGATTATTATAGCCCTTTTCTTAGGCGAGATTGTAATTGGTCATTTTTCTACACTCTTATTAATTGAAGCAGCGATAGCGTTCTTATTAGGAACTGCAGTGGAATTGTCCGCTTCTCTTTACTTTGGTAAAATCAGAGAACACGTATTTCATTCAGAAGAGAAATGGTCTTTCGAAAAGTATGACACAGAAAGAAAAAGATCCCCGCCCTTCATCATTCTCGGTTTTTTTTTACTTATTGAGACTTTTCTTTTTTCATTCATTATTGGATAATTATTCGGTTTTAGATGGATATAGATGGCAAGCAACCGTGTGACCAGCCGATATTTCGAGCATCTCAGGTTTTCTTTCTTTACATATGGACATTACTTTAGGGCAGCGGGGATGAAAACGACAACCCGATGGAGGATTTATGGGGCTGGGCACTTCTCCAGGCAATATAATTCTCATAATTTTTGCTTTAGGATCAGGGATAGGCACGGCTTGAATTAGAGCAACAGTGTACGGATGCAGAGGTTTGTCAAAAAGTTCATCAGTGGCGCTTTGTTCGACTATTTCACCTAAATACATGACCGCTACCGTATTGCTGATCTGTCTTACTGAGCTCAGATCATGTGATATGTAAAGATAGGTAAGCCCCATCTCCTTTTGGAGATCTCCAAGGAGATTCAGGATCTGGGCTCGTATCGATACATCTAAAGAGGAAACGGGCTCGTCAGCTATTATGAATTCTGGTTCAACGGCTAATGCACGAGCCATACATATTCTCTGTCTCTGTCCACCACTGAATTCGTGGGGATATCTCTCAGCGTGGTATTCTTCCAGCCCAACTAAGGAAAGAAGTTCGTAAACTTTCTCTTTCCATTTCTCTTTAGGAACATGTTTATGGATTATGTATGGTTCAGAGATTATGTCGTAAACGGTCATTCTGGGATCCAAGGAGCTATAGGGATTTTGGAAAATTAGTTGCATTTTCCTTCTTAATCCTAATCGCTCTGCTTTATCGTTGGAGTTAAACATCTCGAAGACATTATCCTTTAAAAAATAAATGTCTCCTGATGTGGGTTCTACTAAGTTCAATATCAACCTCGCAGTCGTTGTTTTTCCACATCCACTTTCTCCTACTAACCCGAAAGTTTCGCCTCTTCTTATGGTGAAAGTGACGTTATCGACAGCATGTACCATCCCTAATTGTTTTTTGAATAAGATCCCCCTGGAAGTTACAGGATAATACTTTACTAATTTTTGAACCGTTATCAAATCATCATTTGTCAGCTTAATTTTCCCCTTTTAACACTATGTTTTGCCATTCATGACAGGCCACGGACCGCTCTGTTTCTATAGATTCTAATGGAGGTATCTGTTTTTTACATATTTGTTGAGCATATTGGCATCGTGGATGGAAACGACAGCCTGTAGGTGGGTCGATTAGATTTGGTATATTTCCAGGAATGACTCGCAGAGTTTTTCTCATATCCAGTCTCGGAACTGCAGCGAGTAAGGCTTCTGTGTATGGATGTTTGGGATTCTCGAATATTTCGTAGGTTGTAGCAATTTCGCATACTCGTCCAGCATATATGACAACGATTCTCGAGGTCATTTCTGCTATGACGCCCATGTCATGTGTTATCATTACGAGAGACATTCCGAAGTTCTTTTTCATGTTGTTTAAAAGAGTTAATACTTGAGCTTGAATAGTAACGTCTAGGTTGGTTGTAGATTCATCAGCAAACAAGAGTGTTGGTGTACATGCTAGGGCTCTAGCTATGGCTACTCTTTGCTTCATTCCTCCACTAAATTGGTGCGGATACTCATGCATTCTCGCTTCGCCTTCTGGAATACCAACCATATCTAAGAGTTCAATCACTTTCTTGATTGCTTCTTCTTTTGTTACGTTTTGATGTTCCATTATTACGTCTCGTATCTGAGTTTCAACATTAAATACGGGATTTAAAGAAGATGAGGGATCTTGGAAAATTATCGAGAATTCTCCGCCTCGGAGCTTTTGCATCTCTTTATCCGTTTTCGTGAGAAGATCCTCACCGTTAAACTCGATCTTTCCTTCTACGATTTGTCCAGGTTTGGGTACGATCCCGAGCACGGAAAGGGCGGTCACTGTTTTTCCAGAGCCAGATTCTCCTACTAGGCCTAATGTTTCTCCTTTTTTAATTTTGAATGTGATACCATCTACCGCTTGAACTACACCCGCTTCTGTGAAGAAATGTGTTTTTAATCCTTCAATGTTCAATAAAGTATCAGTCATTCAGATGAACTCCTATTCTCTCAATCTAGGGTTAAAAGCATCAGATAAACCATCACCAAGTAAGTTGAAACCGAAAACTGTCAATAAGATCGCTAATCCTGGAAAGACTTCCGCCCACCAAACGATTCTCATCTCTGAAAAATTTTCTTGAAGAATCTGTCCCCAAGTTAACGTGTTCACATCGCCAAAGCCGAGGAAACTTACCGCTGCTTCTGATAATATTGCGGTTGCAATCGCTAAGGTAGAAACTACAATAATGGAGGATAACAGGTTCGTCAAGATGTGTCTAAATATTATTCTCCTATTACTGGCTCCTAAGGCTTTTTCAGCTTCTACAAATTCGAGTTGTTTAATTCTCATGAATTCGCCTCGTATCATCCTAGCGTTCCCTGCCCAACTGAACAGAGCTAAAATCAGAGTGACAATCGTGAGCCCGGCAGGTATTTGTAGGTTGAGTAATGGCAGGGTCCAGAAAGGTTCGCCCGATGATAGCGTAAAAATTCTTACAAAAACTAAGATTAGCATGAGAACTGGGAAAACTAGGAATACTTCCGATATTCTCATCAATATATTATCGATCCAACCACCAAAATATCCTGCTAGAGCGCCAACTACTATCGCTATACTCATAGTGATAATTGTACTTAAAACTCCAACGTATAATGTATATTTTGTACCGTGAATAATTTCACTGAAGACGTCTGTACCGATAGGGGTTGTTCCAAATAGGTATTCACTACTGGGGGGTTGCCTCGTTTTCCCTTCATAGAAGGGTTCATAGGCTCCTGTGTCTGGTCTTGGAGGATATGGCGCAAAGTAACTCCCAAAGATACCAACGAAAACTACAGTGAGAACGATAATTAAGCCTACAACGCCTGGTCTATTTCTTTTAAATCTTCTCCAAGCTACGCCCCATTGACTCGCTGATCGAGAGCGAGTTTTTTCCTGTTTATTCGTATCGTTTTTGGTGGAGGTCATCCTCATTTACCCTATTCTTATTCTCGGATCGATTACAACGTAAAATATATCGATTATCAAATTAGCAATTAATATCATTATGGTTACAATCATAGTTATGCCCATGACGACAGGAAAGTCTAATCTCATGGTAGCCTCAACGAATCTTCGACCTAAACCTGGCCAGCCGAAGACCGTTTCCGTCATCGGTGCACCTGCCACGATAGATCCCAATGCCAGTCCAAGAAATGTAATAACGGGTCCAAGCGCATTTCGTAGAGCGTACTTATACGTTATTTTTCGTTCACTCAATCCACTAGCTCGAGCAGCTAAGATGTAATCAGACCTTAAAATTTCAAGCATATTCGCTCTCATTAACCTGATATTTTGAGCTAATGATACATATACAAGAACAAGAAGGGGCATAATGATATGTGCGATTTGATCTAACACTGGATTATCCCACCAGAGGTATGGTGAACCACGGGAGCCTGCGGAGGGTAACCAACCGAGTTGAAAAGAAAAAACTATAATCAATATGAGCCCGATCCAGAAAGTTGGCATTGAAATCCCAAATAATGAAAAAGAAGTAACGACTATGTCTTGCTTTGAGTACTGCTTTTTTGCGGAATTGATTCCTATAGGTATTGCTATTGCAAAAGAGATTATGATTGAGAGCAATTGAAGCTTCACGGTTTCCCATATCCAATTCCCAATGAGGGAATTGACAGGTCTGCCACCGAACAAAGAATTTCCAAAGTCAAATTGGAGAAAGTTAGATAGCCAAGTTAAGTATTGAATCGGTAAAGGCTGGTCAAGTCCATAATAACGTGCTAAATCATCTATCGCTTGCTGGGTTATATTCGGTCTTCCAAGTCTAATGATTTGTAGTGGGTCACCTGCTGCATGCATGACAAAGAAACTTGCAATAGAAACCCCTAGGAACACAGGGATCATAAAAAGTAATCTTCTTAAAATGTACCTGAAGATTGGGCTACCAAAAATAGTGAAAGATTTATCCTTGAGATTTGTAGTGAAACCCAAATAAACTCGTCTCCCTAGGAAATATGCGTAAATATTACCAAAGAAAACATTTTCTTCAATATTAATGCTTTGATTCAGCTGCATTGTTTAAAAACGTAATTCTTTATATATTAAAAGTGTAAAATAGACAGTTAGAAAAATCGAAAAAAACGGTGATATAATGATTTATTCGAAAAAATGCTTTGCTTTGATACTATCTTTCGTAATGCTGTCAACTCTAGCTATGCTACCACCGCAAATGGCTGAAGCACAAGACAACGAATACCTATTCAAGGTCACCTTAATTGCTCCAGGGAACGCAAACATGCTGCGACGTCAATGGGGACAAATTATTGCCAACTCATTCAGGGAACTAGGGATAGATGCCAGAGTCGTGTATCTGGGATGGACTGGCTGTTTTGACCGCGCTCTCGCACCTCCTCTCGATATACGAGGAAAGACGTGGGATGAAGGCGGATACGACATCCAGTTAGTCGGTTACACACCAGGGATATCTCCGAACCCCGCTCAGTTATTTTATGGAACGGAAACAAGCTGGGCACCAACGGGAGGAAACTATTATCTATACAATACTACTGATATGAACGCGCTCCTCGACACCTTTCTCACGACAACTAATATTACAGAGCGGGAAGAGGCATCATATGACATACAAGATATACTCTACAACGAATTGCCACAGTCCAAACTATTTGCAGCCGCCACACCATCAGTCATCAACCCCGCATTAGGAGGTCCTGCCTTTGGTGACAGCCCAGGAGGTCCTGGATGGCTTTACTTCAATGTCGAACCTCACGCAGAATGGATTACAGGTAAAACTGAGGTGGTGTATTCACAAACTAGCGAGATTGAATCATTAATTCCTCAACTCTCCTACTCGTGGTACGACATCACTATATACACTCATATCTACGAAGGCTTGACTAGTGTTACTTCTGACCTCTCAAATACTGCTGTTCCATCATTATTAACGGACTGGGAAGTCAGTGAGAACGGTTACAAATGGACATGGACTACTCGAAGTAATGTGACATGGCATGACGGAGCAGATTTCACAGCGGATGATGTTGTCTTTTCTCTATGGGCTAACTTAAATACTACTACAGGTGCGAAACATGCTGGAACTTACGAATTAGGACTAGGCGATAACGTGAAGTTCACTACTGTTGAATCTTGTGATCTGTGGGATGGTACATCAACAACTGTCGGTGATGGTACCCGAATAGGTAACGTCACTGCGGTGGATGCTAACACAGTGGAATTATGGCTTCCTGATTTGATACCTGGTAAACCTTATGGATACTGGGACCCATACCTCCTTGGCTTTGACCACAACATTATTCCCAAACATATCTTCGAGAATATCGCTCCTGTAGATTGGGACGACAGTGTATTCAATACAGGTGAAGGGTCAATTAACATTGATGGAACTGACTACACTGGACCAATCGGAACTGGCCCCTACAAATGGGTAGACTTCGACCCCGTTGGTCAGATCATTCACTTGGAGAAAAACGACCAATACTGGAATGCTACAGCTCTAGAAGCCGCAGGATTATTCGGAGTAGAAGACTATTATGTCAGATTCATCGTTGACAAAACCTCGGCGCTAGCATCATTAAAGAATGGCGAAGTCGACATTCTGGATGGTCAATACTCGATGCAGGCAGACATCCCCTCCATAGAAGCAAGTTGGGGTCAAGTATTGCTTAACACAGGTACAGGAGACCAAGAAATTGGTTATAACAATCTCCACCCAGTATTTGGTACTGGCGTCGATACGCCATTAGGCCAGTCTGATCCATCACGAGCAGCTGAAGCCGCCAACTATGTGAGAATCGCCTTCGACTATGCAATCCCAAGACAGCTTATCATCGACCACCTGCTA
>JAOZHK010000024.1 GCA_026014905.1 Candidatus Bathyarchaeota archaeon | reverse complement strand
CGACTTTTTCAAGGGCTTGATTCAACGCATCGAGTATATCGAGAGGATCAGTTCCTGAATCAATCTTCTTATCGATGGCACTATTTATTTGATCGAGATCTGTCATCTCAAGAATCATATTTTGTATATCTTCTAACATCCATGTCTCCCTCTATATTAATGTCTTACATTTTATTTTTTTCAAAATCCACTAATTGTTCTACAATTTTCTTACCAAATTCCTGACACTTGATTAACGCTGTGTTATCTGGCCGATATTTAATGAGTAATGGTGGTTTAATGACGTTCATCGCAAACTTATGCTCCATGATCTCCAAAGCTAACCGAGGTGCCTCACCACTCCAGCCATATGAACCAAAACTGGCTCCAATTTTTTGAGCAAAATTCGTTGATTGAGTTACCAGGTTCTCAAAAAATTGTTTGATACCTCGTGGCATATCGTGATGGTAGGTGGGAGTACCTACAATAATTGCATCAACATCTCCAACTGTCGCGCGTGAAGCTTCAAAGTCAATGAGCAATTTACCTTCTATTCCCGGTTCTCTTTGAGCTCCTTCGAGAATAGCTTGTGCCATTTTTTCCGTATTTCCAGTCTGGCTATAATACACAATAGCGATATTTGGCAAGAAAGTTCCCTCTTGAACAATAGATTAAATTAATACTATTTAATATTCGTAACCCCTTACTGAAGACCGTTTAATATTTCACTCTTGAACCAATCTCTTGAAGATGTGAATATTATGAGTATACACAATATTTGTTGCGTTGGTGTTGGATTAATAGGACATAGCTGGGCCACTCTTTTTTCTTTAAATAATTACTCTGTTACTCTCTGTGACTTGACCGATATAATTCTCAAAAAAGCTCTTGCAAAGATACAAAACAATCTCGATTTCATGACATCACAAGGTTATATCGAGGAATCTCAAGCCACTTCCGCGTTAAAACAAATCTCCGTGACAACAAATCTGCAGAAAGCAGTACAAAATGCCGATTATGTTCAAGAATCTGTTTTTGAGAATTACGCTGTTAAAAGGAAGGTTCTGAAAAGTCTGGATTTAGCAGCGCCTGGCCACGCCATTTTCGCTAGCAGTTCTTCAGGATTACTGATGAGTGAACTTCAACAAGTTGTAACAACACCAGAGAGGTGTTTAATCGCACATCCTTGGAATCCTCCTCATTTATTACCCTTAGTGGAGTTAGTTCCTGGTAAAAACACGTCATCTCACAGTATTGAGCGGACATATGATTTAATGTCTGAAATTGGAAAAATGCCTGTAATCGTGAACAAGGAAATCCCAGGGCACATCGCAAATCGTCTTCAAGCGGCAGTGTGGCGAGAAGCGATAGATTTAGTGGACCAAGGTGTATGCAGTGTTGAGGACGTGGATAAAGCGTTAGTTGCTGGACCCGGACTACGATGGGCATTTATGGGTTCGAACCTCACGCTTCATCTCGGAGGTGGATCTGGCGGGTTACGATATTTCATTGAGCATCTTGGACCCGCTTTCTCGGTCTGGTGGAAAGACATGAGTACATGGGAACAGATTCCAACATCTGGTGCGAGGAAGATTGTGCAAGGAATAGCTGAGGTTAATCACGTGAGATCCAAGACACCCGCCTCTTTAGTCCAGTGGCGTGATATGAAACTGATTCAACTACTCGAACTTCTATATCCTCATTAGCGCGCGCGTTAGCGTTTTTTATAGGTGATTATTGATATAGCGTTTTGTGGGCAAAGTTGAGCACAGAGACCACAGCCAGTGCATTCATCTGCCTCGCATACAGCCACGCCCTCCTCGATTATTAATGCATCACAATGAACAGGTAATAAACAAGTTCCACATCCATTACAACGGGCGGGATCAATTTGAGGAATGCATGGTTTTAATTCCATGTCGAGATACATATCCCAAACAACATGTTTCTTAGCAAGACCTCGAAAGTCTTCAATACTATGATATTTTTGAGCTTTCATAAATTCAGAAATACCCTCTTTTATCTCTGTAATGACTTGATATCCTTTAAGTAAAGGCGCTGTACAAAGCCCAATTGCGGAGGCTCCATACATTATTCTTTCGATTGCGTCTCGAGATGTCATGATCCCCCCTATTCCCATTACCGGAATATTCACACTTTCAGACGCTAGGTAGACCATTGTATTTGCAAGGTATCGAAGCCATGGGCCACACGTTAAGGTGCGGACACTATGATTTGAAGTGACTTGAAACTGGGGCTTCCCTTCATTGAATATTTCACATGGTGGTAATAGGACTGGGCCTTCAGTTGGCTGTAACGCAGCGACTCCGACTTTTTCGAGTACTTTACATAAGTTGATAATTTGATCAAAGTCAAAAGATGGCAGCATTTTATAAAATACTGGGATGTCTAACGTTTCTATTACAGGTTTAAAAATTTCTTTCGCCCAATCTTCCATAGTAAATCCTTGAGGGAAGTGACCGGAAACCCAAAAATCCATCACGTATGCATCAGCTCCTGCTTCTTGTCCCGCTTTCCCAATCTTAATCCAATCTTCGACGTTATTTCCTGGCATGTACTTACTGGCACACGAGTTTTGATACACGGGTGTTTCAGGATTCCACGATTTAATTCCTCGAATGAGCTTCTGAGCAGTTTGAAAATGCAGGAAGTTAGGTTCGCAATGATGCAGTGAATAAAAAAATGGACCTGTTAACTCATGATCATCTGCTTTCTGATCAAAGAACCATCGATAGGGTGATTGTGTTCGTCCAGGTTTTGTTATTGATCTTAAAGCAGGACCTTGTTGCGTCATTTCTAGCCCAGGGAGAGCCGTTCTCTTAGTATCCACGGCGCCCGCTCCCGCTTCGATACATCGTTTGAGTGTTGATAATTTGGCTGTACAGGGGCCTGCACCTATCCAAATTGCGGGGTCGTGGCGAATTCCAGCGATATCTATACTTAATTCAGGGTTCATCATGTCATCACTATTGTCGGTCTATATATCTAGATGTAGGATGATTTTTAAGATTTACATCCGATCGAGCACATCGATTCCTAAAAGAGATAATGCATTCTTTAGTGTAATTCTCACACTTTTAACTAATTCTAGTCGAGTATGTTGTAGCTCCTCAGTCTCAGCTTGGAGTACTGGAGTACTTGCATAAAAGGAATTGAAACTTGCTGCGAGTTCATTCGCAAACTCCGCGATAGTATGAGGGGTAAGTCCTCGAGTTGCCTCTAAAAAGACTTCGGGAAAACGAGCGACTTTTTTTATTAGGTTCTGCTCGATTTTTGTCGTGAAGAGAGAATAATTTATTGAT
Source organism: Candidatus Bathyarchaeota archaeon (assembly GCA_026014905.1). The sequence continues at coordinate 1,072 of JAOZHK010000024.1, read as the reverse complement.
GGTGAAGTTGTTTCAGTCGATTTTTTTAGGATATTGGTGGCTCTTGCATAAGCGTATTGAATAAATGGTGCGCTATTTGTGTCGAAGTTAAGGGCACGCTCCCAGCTAAACATTACAGGTTTAGACGGAGCAATGCTTATTAAGGCATATTTTACAGCGCTTTTACCAACAACCTTTGAGATATCCGATTTTCTTTCATTGGTGAGATGAGGAGACTTGGATTCAACTTCATTAAGTGCCCGTTTTTCGGCTTCATCTAGTATTTCATCAAGAGTGATGTATCGTCCCCTACGTTTCGACATTTTGTAGCCGAGTATATGAACGAGTTCATAAGCGTAATGGACCTGATTTAATGCTTTCTCAAGAGATGAGAGTAAGCTAATCGCGATTTTGATCTGGGTCTGGGCTAAGGCTTGTTCTTTCCCGATCACGTTAATAACGCGATCTACGTGATTGATTTTCCATATAGAATAAGCGATATCTCGAGTTGAATACAAAGACGTGCCATCAGATCGCGTAAGTGTCAGAGGAGGAATCTCATGATCTAACGATATGTTGAATAGTTGCTTAAGATCCATGTCTTCAGCTACTTGATTTCCATCAAATATTAAGGCACCATCTATCTCGGAGCAATAAGGGGTTTGTTTTAGTGAATCAATTACTTGAGTAACAGCACCACTTATTACTAGATCACTTTCCCAATCCCACGAATCCCATTGAATATTGATACGATCATACGTTTGCTTAAAGCCATTGAGACATAATGTAACAACTCTTTTGACGGTTTCTTGTGTCTGTGTATCTGCTGTTTCATACTTTTTAAGAAGTTGGGAGATCGCTTCTTCGATATTAGACGTCTGCGTGAGTTGTTGTGAGAGCTCATTAACGAGTACAGGATCCTGTTTTTTCAGTTCGTTGAGGGCACTGATCCAGTCAGCTAATTCTGTTTCAATACTTTGAATCATGTCGCCTTTGGTAGATGTAGTTTTTAATGTGGATAATTGTTTAGATAATGTCTTAATTTCGATAAGACAACTAGTGATAGCATAGACTCGTCCCAACCAATGATCGA
>JAOZHK010000226.1 GCA_026014905.1 Candidatus Bathyarchaeota archaeon | reverse complement strand
TTGCAAGAAGGGTGCAGGTGGAGCAAGACGTAGAAGCGGAACAACGGCAAGTTCATCCGGGGTATCAGCGATGAAGTCGCGATAGAAGCGCAGAAACATAGGAGCTTTCTCCATCGGATAGAGCAACATGCCTCCAAGAACCGTGGGACCAAGTCGCTGAAGTTGATATTCAAATGATGTAACAATCCCGAAATTACCACCGCCACCACGTATACCCCAGAAAAGATCGGGATACTGTGTTTGGCTGACTGTGAGGAATTCACCTTCCGCGGTAACGAGATCCACTGAAAGTAAGTTGTCACAGGTGAGGCCATACTTCCGGGAAAGATACCCGATACCGCCACCAAGCGTGAGCCCCGCGACACCCGTCGTCGTCACAATCCCAGCGGGGGCAACCAATCCGAACGCTTGCGTCTCCCGGTCAAGCTCTCCAAGTGTGACACCTGCTTGGACGCGGGCAGTGCGAGAAATCGGATCGACACGAATGCCTTTCATATGAGAGAGATCAATGACTATCCCTTCATCACATAACGCTTTCCCCGATACGTTATGTCCACCACCACGGACGGACACTAACAATTCGTGAGTGCGAGCGAACTTCACCACGTCAATGACATCAGCAGTCCCCGTACACCGCACGATGCATGCTGGGCGCGTATCAATCATCCCGTTCCAAATCTTACGGGATCGGTCGTACTGGTCATGGGATGGGAATAGTACTTCGCCTTGAATCAGGCCATTAAGGTGCTTGACGGTGTCATCATCAAGATACACCTTGTCACCTGATAATGTAGTCATTCTATTATTAGACAAAATTGTTTTCCACCAAAAGAAAATGTATAATATTTCATCGTTCACACAGCAATGATTGTGAAATAAGTGATTTTCCCGAATATATGCGGTATATGATATACGCGCGTGTTATGTCCCTAGATTTTTTGACCGAGTATTTTTTTTACGCCGAGTTTCAGCATCCCCCATGTTCCCACTTTCTTGGCCATAATGTTGACATAGAGATCGTCCGCAGTCTGAGGTGGTGTGATTTCCTGATCTTTTCTGTGAAGGGTGATTGCTGTGGAGGGGCAGGTAGGAATACAGAGGCCACAACCGATACATCGAGTGAGATTAATAGACGTTGTCGATTCGACAAGGGAGGGGGCATTCATTTGACAGCGCTGGGTACAAGTGCCACAACCTACACAGGATTCGGGATCAACTTCAGCGTAATAGTTGGTGGCAAAAAGCGCTGCGGGGCGGGCGTCGATCTTCGTGCTGACTAAGATTGCGCAGCAATCTCCACAACAAAAGCACAAGTACTGGGGTTGTTGGGCATTTGAAGGTTGAATGACGAGCCCCGCGTCCTCCGCTTGGTGTAATCGGTTCAGCGCGGTCTCTTTGGTGATCAGCCGCCCGCGGCCGATTTTATGATAGTACAGGGCCATCGGTGGAAATAAGATACAGGTTTCACGAAGCTTCGTTACCTGGCATGGGTGTCCTATCAGATCTTTCCCCTGTCTACAAATACAGTTTGCGATACCAAATTGACCCCGTGTCTGCTTGATAGTTTTCCGCATATTGTCATAGGTCGCGATATGATAGGTGAGGGGAATGCTCTGTTCGATGGGTACAACCCGTAATTGAGGAATGCCTGTGCGAGTGTATTCCTCGTGAAACTCGTTGCGAGTGTATTCATCAACCGCTTTATAAAAGTCTGGTGTCATTCGATCCACTTGGAATTCGTACATGCCCACAATAAATAGCGCATAACTATATCGCGTCACTCCATCCTGTTCATCACATAGGATGGATCCTTTCATCACTAACCGATCCAATGTCTTTTTCACATCGTGAATGGTGATTGATGGATTCCGTTGCCTGATTCGGCGGTAGATCCGCTCCAGCGGCTCCAGAAAGATGTTTAGGTGTAACGCGATCTTCGCCTCGTCAGGGGTAAACAGATGTTTGAGGATGCGTATTTCGACGCCCGATGTAGTGGGGGGCATACCGACCGGCATCTTGTCAATCTGTTGCCGCAGTTCCTCATAGATCTCATTACCACTCAAATATGACCTCACATCCCATGCATAATAATATATTAAGTAAGACTGTATAAGCAAATAAATTCACGTGTGCGTATTCTGGATCGATAATAGTCTCCAGAATTATTCGTGCATAAACTATATTCGAAAAATGATTGGTAATTTTAAAACTGATGCCGACTCAAGTCGAAGCATTGAATCAAAACGCGTGCGCTCAACCGGATCTTTTTTTTAGTAACTACACTATGTACTACTACTTATGGGGGAGGTGTGTTGGAGTCTGCAATTGTTATTGTGGGTTCAGGCGTCGGCGGTGCGGTTCTCGCTAATGAGCTGGCTAGTAACGGTCTCAATGTCACCGTGGTGGAGGCGGGAACGTTTCACAAACTTGGTACTGAAATGCGAGCTTTGAACTTTTATACACGGTCAAGTCGGTTTAATCCAGCGGAAAAATCGCAGGAAGGAACCGAAGTTTTTCGAACACTAATGGTTGGTGGATCATCGATTGTGACTATTGGTAATGGTGTGCGTTCGCTTGAACATGAACTGAAAGCCCAGAACATTGATCTAGCTACGGAGTTTGAAGAAGCGGAAACTGAGTTAAATATCACGCCCACTCCCAAGACTGCAATGGGTCCACGAACACTGGCATTGATGAAGGCTTCTGAAGAACTGGGTTATACCGTGCGACCTATGCCCAAATATGTGAATTTCGATGTTTGTCGACAGTGTGGAAACTGTCATTTAGGTTGCATCTACGGCGCGAAATGGACTGCTCTTCACCACCTGACTCGAGCGAGAAAAGCAGGAGCTAAATTACTTGAATCATCACTTGTCCAAGAAGTCCAAGCTTCAAACATGGAGGCCAATGGCGTTCGTATCTCGACGCCCCAAGGGCAATCCGAAATCCATGCGACGACTGTGATTTTAGCTGCAGGAGGATTAGGAACCCCCGTTATCTTACAGAACTCAGGCCTTGAGGCAGGGAAAGACCTCTTTGCCGATCTTTTTATTAATACGTATGGTCTAGTCGATCAGGCCCAGTATCGAGATGAACTCGCTATGACTACCCTCATCGATCTTCATGATGAAGAAGGCTTCATCCTTTCTCCCACTATGGACTCCTCACTAGACATGTTCCTTTATCTTCCTCTATTTCAAAAATGGAATGCACGACGACGACATCGAATCCTGGGACTGATGGCGAAAACCACCGATGACGCGAATGGAACAATTGATAAGACAGGTATGATTCATAAACCAATTACCCCAGACGATCACAAACGATTAGATCGCGGAAGGCAATTATCTTCCGAAATATTAACTCACGCAGGCGCAGATCCGCAATCAATCTTCACAGGTCCGATTCGAGGCGCTCATCCTGGAGGCACGGCAGGCATCGGAACTATCGTAGATAACAATCTTGAAACTCAAGTGTCCAGACTCTTTGTGTGTGATGCCAGTGTATTTCCTCAAACCCCAGGTAAACCCCCAGTATTAACCATCGTTGCACTAGCAAAACGCTTAGCCAACACACTCGTGACCGAATACATGTAATGGCTATCTCCCGTCAACTCACTCGCGTGCGCATACCTCGGGCGGGTTTCCAACGTGAAGTGAAAAAAGCCCCTTGTTTGATTTAGATAAGAATGGCAACTCGTTTACGTGCGCGCGTACATGTCACATCCCGTATATATTCGGGACATCTACTTATGGAGGCAAAAGCAGTCAATAGTACATATAAAACAATTGGAGAGAATTACATGGGAAAATACGAAGATACCCTGAAAGATATTGAAACCTCGATTGGATTAGTACCAGGTTTTATGAAAGCCTTAGCAGAAGATGTTCTGATTAAAGAATGGCCGCTCTTCAAGAAATACGTCTTGGGAGAATCAAAAATACCAGCGAAATACCGAGAAATGATTGGATTGGCTATCGCGGCCAACACCCGATGTCCCTACTGTACACTTTTCCATACAGGAGCCGCAAAGCTACATGGGGCGAGTGATGAGGAACTACAGGAAATTTATTTCCTGTCCAGTTTCACGGGTCGATGGAGCACGATGTTGTTCGCGCAAAATTATGATTTGGAAAAGTTCACTGAGGAATTCCATAAAATAGGCGCACACCTCCATAAATAAGCAACGACGATAACACTGATTCAGAAGAACCATTTCCCCTTTTTTTTTATCTTGGAAACATGCAAAAAGATGTCACGTGTAGCGCGCGCGAATGCTCGATAAACAGGTTATTGCTAGGTTTGGCGAGCGTTCCACGACTTCACCGCTTGTTCGTAATGCCTGTGAATCGCGCGATATCCGAGTTCCGTCGAAATTCGACTGACTGTTCGATCTGCACGCATACTGGGAGCAGGGATAAAAGGATGCTTCACCGACTCTATCGATTGTCCTTGTATATCCATGTCTTGAATGTTGATTATTCCCAGCTTTTTACGATGAGCTAATCTCAGATGATCTATTGAAGACGGGTCAAAGCCCATTATCGCTGCACCACAGGCATCAGTCGATACCACGTTATCGCCCGCAATCAGTAATCCAAGCTCGAGGGGATCACCCTTGAATGGTCCCTCGCCTTCCATCGCGGTGGTGGCGTCGATGATAGTTACGTGAGGGGGTAACGCGGATATGACATCGACCATGATTTGGTCAAGCTTGGGATGGTATCGTGACTTCTTTTTCTCAGGTAAGACGCCAAACATCGTTTTCATACCCAACGTAACCGTTGTGCTAATATGAGTTTTCATTACCGGCAGGGCAATAAGAACATCTGCATCCGCAATTACTTTGTTCACTTTAATTTTGTCAAAAACAAAGCCATTGTCAACCGTTATGGTGACCATGTCGCCTTGTGACAGATTGACCATCTTAGCGCCAGTCTTCTCAGCCACAGTCGACACGTGTGTTTCAGGCAACATTACACTGGCAGCGTACATACAAGAGTCTGCTTCACCAACAGAAACCTGCGCACCTTGTTCATGTAACAGTGTGAGCAACGCGGCTAAC
>JAOZHK010000221.1 GCA_026014905.1 Candidatus Bathyarchaeota archaeon | reverse complement strand
AGCCTGCCATAGCAGCACTCGTGTAATTCGTTCCATGAGCCGTGTCGGGGACCAGGATTTCTTGCCGTTGATGTAATTCACCAGCAGCGTCGTGATAGGCTCGGATAATAAGAGTACCGGTATATTCTCCATGAGCTCCCGCAGAGGGCGCGAGTGAAAACCGGTGCATTCCCGTGATTTCATTCAGCCAGCGGGACAGATTATACATGAGCTCAAGGGCTCCCTGCACTGTTGATTCGTCTTGATGCGGATGCAACCACTGGACAGAAGGATGGTTCGCTAGAACCTCGTTGATTTTAGGGTTATACTTCATCGTGCAACTGCCCAGGGGATAAAATCCGGTGTCAACCGAAAAATTGATCTGAGATAATCGGGTGAAGTGTCTGACGACTTCAACTTCCGAGAGCTCAGGCAGAGCTGGAGGATTCTCTCGGCGCAAGGCTTGAGGAAGCCATCTATCCAATTCTTGATTAAGTTGACGTAATACGGAATCTTCGCATGCGAACCGACATCCTCGACGGTGGGAAGCTCCGAGGGCAAAAATTAGAGGTTCCAGCCATTTAGCTTGACGAATACTCGTCATCTCAACCAGCGTCCCTTAAGGTCGTTATTACTTGCCCTAGTGTCTTGATGTCTTGAATGGAATGAAGATCAGAGACACTGTACAAATATGTATCACCGAGTTCAGGAAAAATCGTTGATAACGCTCGACCTCCAAAGATTCCTTGCGCTAGCAACTCCTGTTGGATATCGAACTCCGGAGGATTTGTTGTATCCTCAAAGCTAATGGTGAAGTCTTTAAAGTGACAGCCGGAGAAAAATGGTGTATAAACGCCGTCTAACGCGGTTAAATGTCGAATTGCATACTGCGTTAATGTAAAAAGGTATTCGCTGAATTGTTGGAATCCGTCTCGTCCATATAATGCGAGAAATATTGCCGCTCTCACCGCACATAAGGCATGATTCGTGCAGATATTTGATGTTGCTTTTTCACGACGGATATGTTGTTCCCGAGTTTGGAGAACCATACAAAACCCGGTTTCTTGATTATCCTGGGTGGTTGTTAATCCAACTAAACGTCCTGGCATCTGCCTGAGTAAGCGAGTTTCATTTCGACAAGCAAAAATTCCTAAAAAGGGCCCACCATAATTGACATAACTCCCTAACGGTTGTCCTTCACCAACAACAATATCAGCGCCATAAGCCCCCGGCGGTTTAATGAGACCCAGTGAAGTCGGATCCACACCGACGATGAATAAACTTCGTGCGTCGTGAGCGACATCAGCGATAGCATCACCATCATCTATCAAATATCCAAGATAGGAGGGATTCTCAATATATATCCCAGCAGTTTTTGAAGACACTTGTTCCTTAAGCGCGTCGATCTCAATTTGTCCCCGGGGGAATGGCTGCTCCATCTCAATAATTCGCATTCCAAGAGATGTCACATACGCTTTCAAGGTAGCAAGTCGTTCAGGGCTGATAAAGTGAGGGATAAGAAGTTCGCTACGATGAGTCACTCGAGACGCCATCCGAGCAGCTTCACCTAGCGCTGTCGCCCAATCGTACATCGAGCTATTCACAATATCCATAACCAAGAGCTCACTCATCATGCTCTGATACTCAAAAAGAGCCTGTAGCATACCTTGACTGATTTCTGGCTGATAGGGCGTATAGCTCGTTAAAAACTCTCCTCGAGAGATTATTGCATCCACTACTGCCGGAATATAATGGTGCCACGCACCACCACCTAGAAAAGAGAGATTGTCTCTGGCTGAGGTGTTTTGTTGAAGTAATGTCTCTACCATTTTCCGAACCTGTGCTTCAGATCGTGCGGAGGGTAGAGCTAAGCGTTCAGACAGTCGAACTGTCGATGGGATGTCAGAAAAAACATCATTAACTGATGCTAGGCCGATGCTCTCTAATAGCCTCTGACGAATACTAGGAGTATCATTAGGGAGATATGGATGCGAGACGTCGCTCATGTTCCATCAATAGATCGACTGTAATTCCCTTTCTATTAATAGGTTACGATCATCGGTGATAAAGTTATTAACTAGCTCATCCGGACTTATTACCGAGAGCTTAGGGAGACTTGATAGATGGTAAAAACCCGGGCAGCATCCTTTGAAGGCAAAGGAAAAGTCAGTTTGAAGGAAATGTTACTTACGCCCGCTCCAGATCAAGTGTTAGTGAAGATTCAGCAAGCCTCTATCTGTGGAACGGATAAATTATTCTTCAAAGGCGATATTCCTGCTGAAACCCGTGTGCCAATTTTTCCATGGGGACATGAAGGAGGAGGAGAAGTGATTGAGGTGGGAGAGAAAGTGCGGGAGTATGCCGTGGGGGACAAGGTTATGTCTTTTGGGCGAGGTACCTATGCGGATTATTGTCTTTTCACTGTCCCTTTTGAGTGCTTGCCAGCACCTCCGGGAGTGACGATGGAGTTAGCGGGTCTTGGAGAACCTTTAGCGTGCGCGGTTTACGCAGCCCAAGAGATAACCCAGCAGATACAAATAGGTGATATAGTTGCTGTGATCGGGGCGGGTTTTGCTGGACAAGTGTTGGCTCAGGGAATTAAGCGAGGTGGCGCGGCTAAAGTCATTGTTACTGATATTATCGATGAGAAATTACAGTTAGCGAGACAACTTGGTGCAGACGTTACTCTCAATCCTGGTACAACCGACCTTGAAGCGATTATTAACGATCTGACTGATAATCGTGGAGTGGACCTTGTCGCGGAAGCATCGGGATCGGGAAGCGGGTTAAACACCGCGTCCAAGATACTTCGGCGAAATGGCACAATTGCCATCTATAGTCATTACATGAAGCCTTTTATGGTGAATATGTATCGGTGGCATGAGGATGCGTTTAAGATCATCCACACGTGTTTAATGCATCGAACCCGTGAAGAAATGGTGGTGGGAGTACGCGAAGCTTATCGGCTTGTGCAGCAGGGTCTTTTTGATATTTCCCCTCTGCTCACTCGGTCATTTTCTCTCAACGCTCTAATCGAGGCATTTGATCAAGAGGTCCAAGATCCTCGATCGGTTAAAACGGTTATTACACCAGAATGATTGTTAAAGGTCTGAGGGTTCGAAATGAAGCTCCCCCTAGGAAAAGTTCCTCCAGAGATCTTGGAGACGAGGGTATTTCCATTTCTCGGTGCAATGCATGACGATGTCATCCTTGGCCCATCGACAGGAGAGGATGCTGCGGTTGTGACGGATGGGTGTAAGCTCCTAGCGGTCCATGGTGACCCAATTAGTGGTGCCATTGAGAGAATAGGATGGATTGCGATGAATATCGCAACGAATGATATTGCTACCCGCGGAGTAGCCCCCACGTGGGCGCTGTCAATGATTATGCTACCCATTGGATCCGATGATCAATTGCTCGAGCAGATCTGTCGAGATATGAGCGATGCAGCGCAACAACTTGATGTGAGTATTATTGGGGGACATTCTGAAGTCACACCAGGGATATCTCATCCTCTTGTCACGATTTTCGTGATTGGCGTGATTCAAGATAATCGCTTTGTATCCTGTCGCGATGTCAAAGCAGGCGCGAAAATTATTTTAACTAAAAGTGCGGGAATTGAAGGGACAGCTATCCTCGCCTCTGATCACAGAGACTATGTGAAGCAAAAGTTGGGTTCCGAATTTATCGACAAAACAAGTAGCTATTTCGATCAATTAAGTGTTATGAACGAAGCGTTAATCGCTTTTCGTTATGGCGGAGTTCAAGCCATGCATGATCCAACAGAAGGAGGGATAGCTAATGGACTCCATGAAGTAGCTGATGCATCACATACAGGATTTATCGTGTATGAGAAGCACATTCCAATTAGCACGGAAACTCGCCAGCTCTGCGAACTGTTTCAGCTCAATGCTTTAAATTTAATCAGTTCAGGGGCACTACTCATCATTGTTAATAAAGATCAGAGTCATGCTATCGTAAACCAACTCCGGCGTCAACATATTGACGCAGCGATCATTGGGGATGTGGTTGAAGATCCCGAAATGCGGTTAATCCAACGAGAGAACGGTGTCCATGAAGTTCTCGACCGTCCGGTAACAGATGAATTATGGCGTGCCCAAGCTAAGGAATTATCAAGCAGAGAGTAGCGTATGAACAGAAGCTATAAAATCTGATTATAGCAATCGTCTTCTCAAAGCCTCAGCGAGAGGAATTCCAACAAGGCCACCCACTGACATTTGCACAATGTTGTAAGGAACCTCGAATAAAGCTGCAGAGAAACCATAGAAGAGAATTTGGACTAGTAGATAACCTAACACCATTTCGCTACCCCCGATAAGCCAGCCGAAGACTTTTCTAGAAAATCCATTTCGCCCAATCCAGCCAGCGAGAAACCCTTCTATGCCTTTAATAATCAAAGTAGGAATAACCCAGATATACCAGCCTCCGATGAAATCGGCAAGAGAAGCTCCTAAACCACCAGCAATCGCTCCGACAACTGGACCTCCAATAAACGCAGCGAGCATAATCATCGCATCTCCAACATTAAAAAAACCTTGTGTAGCGGGGATTGGAACTTGAATAAGCAGTGTAGTGACACAGACAAGTGAAGCCATTATTGCAGCGATTACGATCCGTCTAGTCGAGCTTTCATTTCTATCAAACATGACAAAGAATCTAAAGCTGTTTGATGTAATTAAGATTTTTCTTTCACTCAAGAACCTAGCAAACTAATCTACAAATCGAAAGCCAATGCGAGCGTCAGCTATGCCTAAGTCTTATAAGATAGGAGTGGCCAGATATATTATTATAAGGGGGAGCTGGGGAAAACCCTGGCTGAGAGGATGATGAATCAACCATCGACCCTTAGAACCTGAACCAGATAATGCTGGCGGAGGGAAAAAATTTGAGTAAAACCTTTTCTACTCGTGCGTTATCCGAGATTGTTGTTGTAATTGCCCTTTCAACTGTTCTGAGCTACATCAAGATTTATCATCTACCCCAAGGAGGTTCCATTACCGCAGGGAGTATGGTTCCCTTACTTTGGCTCTCTTTACGAAGAGGCGCAAAAATTGGGTTATTTGCATCGATCGTTTATGGTATCGTTCAGCTGCTCGTTGAACCTTATGTGTATCACCCCGTTCAAGTATTACTTGATTACCCGATTGCTTTTGGCGCCCTGGGTTTAGCTGGCTTTTTCACGAATTACGCGTTAATTGGGGTAGCAATTGGCATCTTTGGACGATTTGTGTCACATCTTTTATCTGGTGTGATTTTCTTTGCAGAATGGACGCCCGAAGGGATGAGTCCTATAGTGTATTCAGCCATATACAATGGAAGCTACTTAATTGGAGAACTCATTGTTAGTGCAGTATTGACTTACATCATTATTAAAAGAGGATTGCTAACGATCTATCTCGAATAAAAACGCGCGCGCGTTGATGCGTATCATGGCTAAATTGAAAACTGGGATTAAAGGACTTGATTCCCTCATTGGAGGTTTAGAATCCGGGTCGCGAACCATTATCTATGGACCTCCCGGCTCAGGAAAGACAGTCTTTGCAATGCAGTTTCTCTGGGAAGGATTACAGAATGGCGAGGCTGTGGCCTATGATGTCATGGACAAGCCGTTTCCTCGACTTCGCTGGTATTTTCAATCTTTTGGATGGGATATCACACCATATGAGGCTAACGATAAATTTCTTGCCATCCAAGCGTTTCCCCATTTTGATCCCTATCCACGGGATCCCCACGTCATCTATTTTAGTATTGAAGACTTCGAGGAAATGAAACGCATCGATCGCATTATCTCAGATAAACACGTGACAAGATTTGCCGCAGGAGACTTTAGTGAACAGCTTTTTGCCGTGTATGATTTGAAGTATATGCTGCCCGTCGAGTCATGGACTATTAACTGGTCGTATTACGATAATATCGTAAACTTGGACCTTGTGACTGCTGCAACCTCACGTAATGAACGAGTTCAACAAGCCACGGATCTTGATTTTAATACGGCCAATACAATCATCTATTTTCGAACAAATATCGACGCAAATCAACGAGAGCTACGCATTGTGAAAATGGAGGGTACCGATCACCCCATTCACTGGCTACCTTTCACGATCACTCGTCACGGCATCGAACTTCGTTAACCATGAAGGAATTGTTGTGGGTAAATTCACTTTTGAAGAGCTTGAAGAGATAATAAGCTGCGTGCCAACAAACCAGAATGTGGTGATTCCACCTCAATCTGGCTTTGACGCGGGGGTACATATCCTTGATCCTGAGACATACCTTGTAATTGCGACTGATCCCTGCATTGGAGTTCCACGAAGCTGGTTTGGATGGTTGATGATTCACTATGCAGCATCGGATGTCGCGTTATTTGGCACAGTACCTCAATTCTGTACCATTAATCTCTTAGGACCACCCGACACCGACAAAACTCGATTTATTGAAATCATGGAACAAGCGTGTCAAGCCTGTACTACTCAGGGGATCACAATTGTAACTGGGCATACCGGAACCTATCATGGCATTTCGGAGATCGTAGCAACCTGCACGGTGTATGGAACTGTGCCCGCTAATCAGCTGATTACCCCTGGCGGGGCTCAACCGAACGATAATATTCTGCTTACTAAGCCAATAGGCTTCGAAACTCTCATTAATTACACTTTTGCTCATCAAGCGAGAGCGCGTCAATTCTTTGGAGCAGAAAAAGTATCATGGATACTTCGACAGGTACCTCAGCAGTCATGCGTTGAGGACGCATTATTACTGGCTGCTAATAGCGTTTCAGCAATGCATGACGCGACTGAGGGCGGATTAATTGCAGCACTTCATGAAATGGGGGATGCATCAAAGCTCGGATTCATTGTTGAGGAGGCAAAGCTCCCGTATACTCTTGAAACACAACAGCTCAGTCAACATTTTCAACTCTCCCAAATTCAACAATTATCGATGTCATCAACAGGAACGTTAATAGCAGCAATTGCACCTCACCTCACTGCCAAGGCAATTCAGGTTTTAACACAGGCTGGATTTCAACCACATATCGTGGGTCAATTTACTGACGATGAAGCTACTCGTGTGATACTCACTGAAAAAGGGAAACGCGCACGCGCGTTTCCTCGGCACAGTGAAGACCCCTACGCGTTGCTTTTCCATTCTTAACCACTATCGACTACAAAACTAACATAAACCTTAAAAATCAGAGTTAATGTCTGACCTTTTTGGTGAATACATAAATGACAGCCATCGACGAAAATGACGAAAACGATGAAACTGAGGACGACGAATGGGACGACGATGATTGGTCCGACGAGTGGAGCGATGACGAAGACTTTGAGGAATGGTAAAAAAGAGATCTATTTATTATACCCTAGCGATGTGTAGACACCAAAACTATCACTAGTTTTTTATGTTTTAAAGCGTTACGAAGCCGTTACTGCAGGAAGCTTGGTTATCATCGTCCGAATAGCTATCTTAGATCAAGAACGTTGTCGACCGAAGGATTGCGCGCAAGAGTGTGTGAAATTTTGCCCTCTAGTCCGAAGCCGAATCGACGCAATAAAGATTGAAGAGGGACAAAAAAAACCCACGATCTACGAGTTACTATGCTCAGGATGTGGTATATGTGTCCGGAAGTGCCCATTTACCGCTATTCAGATCATTAATCTACCCCAAGAACTCGAACAAAATTGTTCCCATCGCTTCGGGAAAAACATGTTCAAACTGTACCGCCTTCCCCTTCCCCAGAAAGGACAGGTGACAGGCCTCATCGGAAAAAATGGAATTGGAAAGAGCACAGCACTTAAAATCTTGTCTGGGGAAATTCAAGCCAATCTCGGAAATTTCACGAATCCTCCAGAGTGGACCGCAATTATCCATCATTTTCGCGGCTCTATTCTCCAAGATTATTTCAAAAAATTGAGTGAAGGCAATATTCGAGCCATCCTTAAACCTCAATATGTTGATGTAATTCCCAGAGTACTCACCGGTACTGTACGTAGCCTTCTTGAAAAAGTGGATGAAGCCAATCAACTAAATGATTTAATATCGAAGTTTGAACTGACAGCAGTCGCTGATCGATCGGTCACAGCACTGAGTGGGGGAGAACTCCAACGGTTCGCTATTGCTGCGGCGTTTGCGAGACAAGCGGATATTTACCTCTTCGATGAGCCATCCAGTTACTTAGATGTACGTCAACGAATGTTAGTAGCACAAGCAATTCGCAGCTTGACAACTGATGGGAAATCGGTCATCGTTTCCGAACATGATCTCGCGATTTTAGATTATTTATCTGATCAAGTCTGTATTCTGTATGGAGAGCCTGCAGTGTATGGTGTCATTGCCCCTCCCCAAAGCGTGCGCACGGGAATTAACATCTATCTTAACGGATATCTCCCTGCTGAAAACGTGCGATTTCGGAAGACTCCAATTCGATTCCATGTTAAACCTCCCGTCGTTACATGGAACGTTAATGACATAGTCATATCCTGGAAGACAATGACGAAATCTTTCACAGGATTTCACCTTCAAGTTGAAAACGGTGAAGCGCATAGAGGCGAAGTAATCGGAGTACTCGGACCGAATGGGAGCGGAAAAACAACATTTATCAAATTATTAGCTGGGATTGAAAGTCCTGACGGCTGTTCGAAACCAATTCAACGAGAGGCCACAGTAAGTTATAAACCTCAATATATCGCGACCGATTATGCGCATACTGTACGAAATCTGTTAAAAACGAGTGCTCAAGGAAGTTTTGGTACTAGTCAATATCGAACTGATATTCAAGAGCCATTTGGCTTAAAGAAAATCCTGGATCGAAAGGTTGAGCAGCTGAGTGGCGGTGAATTACAACGAGTAGCGATAGCCACCTGCCTTTCGCGGAAAGCCGATATATATCTTTTAGACGAACCGAGCGCCTACCTCGATGTTGAAGAACGATTAACCATGACAAAAGTGATCCGTCGAATTACTGAGGAAAAAGGTGCGGTGGCCTTCGTTGTTGAACACGATGTTGGTGCGCAAGACTTTGTAGCGGATCGAATCATGGTTTTTAGTGGCAAACCTGGTGCTGATGGCTATGCGCACCACCCGCAAAGCCTCCGGGAAGGCATGAACTCATTTCTTAAAAACCTGAATATCACGTTTCGACGAGACCCAGCAACCGGACGCCCTCGCGTGAACAAAGAAGATTCGCGATTGGATCAACATCAGAAAGCTATAGGAGAGCATTATTATATTCCACAGAAGGAATAGCCTGCAAACTTTTTCGCGAACCCGCAACAGTGTTAGCTAGATATTTTCGAGAATTGTCTAGAGAAGTGTTTCACAGAATTTTTAATTGAGATATCGAGAATGTACTACGAACAACACGATCCCATGTTAGCGATAGAGTGTAGGGTGGATTCAATGACAGAGTTTCTTCTGAAGATCATCACTACAAGAGGCCCCACGTTCCAGATTGTGGATAAGATTGAATTTGATCACATTGTTCAAGAACATGAAGCTAAGGGCTGTGATGTGAAGATCATTGGAATCTGTGAAAACACTCGAATGGTTAAACTAGCAAGCCAGCATTTTGAATGAAATTCTATACAATCGTGCCAAAGCCTATTAAGTCTCGATCGCTTCTTACGAGATTGGGCGATACGGTATGGTACAGAATGACCCGAAAATTATTATTAATTTTAAAACATATACGCAGGGAATGGGTCAACGGGCGGTTCGACTAGCTCGTTTAGCTGAAACGATCAGTAACAATTTTGATACATATATCGGCATCGCACCTCAAGTCACCGATCTTCAGTTTGTTATTCAACAAGTGGATATTCCCGTGTTTGCTCAACATATCGACGCATATGCACCTGGAAGCCATACCGGACATGTTCTTCCTGAAGCAGTTGCAGCCACAGGCGCTATTGGGACACTTCTTAACCACTCTGAACGACAGTTGAACCTGAAGGAAATTGAAGCTGCGGTGCGACGGTGTCGTGAAACGAACCTTATCTCGATAGTCTGCGCGGATACTCCGGAAAAAACAATGCAGGTCGCAGCGTTTCAACCAGATATGGTGGCCATCGAGCCACCTGAATTAATAGGGACAGGGATTCCAGTATCTCAAGCCCAACCGGAAATTGTGGAGAATACCATATCGCTGGTTCGTGAACGAGATTCTGAAATCATCATCCTTTGTGGCGCAGGAATCACTACAGGAGATGACGTTGCTGCTGCACTGGCATTGGGTACTCAAGGAGTATTATTAGCGAGCGGTGTCGTCAAAGCTGAGGATCCAGCACAAGTCATGATCGATCTTGTGCGAGGCGCAAAAAGGTAAGATTCATAAGGACTATAGGGATCAGGAAGCTATCCCTTAACACCAAATTGTTTTTGAATCGTTGTTATTCGCTCCCATGTTGAATCTTCGATATAAATACCTTCACGCCGCCGCTGTTGCTCATTCAGCCATTCGATTTCTCCAGGATAGAGAATGTCGGTGAATCCTTTAGCGGGTTGAGACGTTTTTAAGTAAGCGACAAAGTCGGTTACTTCTTGCCGAAACTCCTCGATTGGGTAGAACGCATTGACATCAATCACATTGATAAAGCAGCCATCATTGTGACGATACTCGACGCCATGGCGTTTCTGAAAGTCTTGAGGATCAGAACCGAATCCGACTCCGGTGAGTATTCCAGATAGAACTTCAACCATAAATGACAATCCATAGCCTTTATGTCCTTGAGAACCGCCGAGCGGTAGAATAGTACCGCCAGCATAAAACGCGTTTGGATCAACTGATGGGTTGCCTTCTTTATCAACGATTAATCCCGGTGCAAGCGATTTATTCCGTGCACGCGCAACTCCCACCTTACCCGCGGCGACAGTGCAGGTTGCCATGTCTAATAGTACCGGGCCATCAAGGTTACTGGGGATCCCGATGCTAAGGGGATTAGTTCCTAAACGACGCTCACGTCCTCCAAAAGGCGCAACAGATTTTGGTCCTGCACCTGAGTCTGCGGTGATCAAGCCAATCATGTCTTCTTGAGCAGCCATAGTGGGATAGTCTCCAAGGCGCCCAATATGACTTTGACAAAGCACAGTGATAGCTGCGAGACTATGTTTCTTGGCTTTATCAATCGCAATTTCCATCGCTTTTTCTGTCACAACAAAGCCAAAACCCCAATTGCCGTTAATTCGAGCCGTTGTTGACGTCTCACGTTCAATTTCAAAAGGCGCACCAGGCACGATAAATCCCTTTTTCATCCGATCAAGATACGTTGGCAACAGTATGATGCCATGCGAATCATGGCCGACAAGATTTGCTTTCACTTGATGATTGGCTACGATCCGAGCTTCATCTTCTGGTACACCTGCAGCTTGATAGATGTTGATGGCAGTTTCAAATAGATATTCTGGTGAAAAAGTTGGCATTCGATTAAACCTCGATATATTCTTAGAAAAGGAGATAGCGTATCTAGAGATAAATATTTTGGGTTCAATGTGGTACAACTTAAAGGGCTCGTAGTCTAGTCTGGATAGGGCTCTGGCCTCCGGATCCTTCAAAGGAGACAGCCAGCAGTCGTGGGTTCAAATCCCACCGAGCCCGCTTTCCAGGAGGAAAACTAGCGAATTAAAACATGTCACAGGGGAAACAAAATTGCAAGTTACAAAAGTGGAAGTGAAGCAGAGTTCGAAAGTCATTACGTTACCCGAGGATTACCTTCCAGCGTGGCGTGAACCAGATGGCGTGCCGTTGCGAAGGTTCACGTTTTCATACTGTAAGGTATATACTGATGAAGGAATAATTGGCTATGGTCCCTATTCGGGGGAACCCGATGCCTATGCTTTATCGGCTGTCATTGGTTTGAATCCGTTTTACACTGAGAAATTTTGGAATGCATGTATGGTAGGTCGTGAACTACCGTTTAATCGGGGTAATTATGGTGGTATAGAAGTTGCCTTGTGGGATATTGTTGGCAAAGCCCTTCAGCAGCCAGTGTATAAAATATTAGGTGCTTGTCGCGATCGAATACTAGCTTATGCCGCAACAAATCGCTTACTTCAGCCCAGAGACCATGTGAAACAAGTGACGTTTCTAAGGGATCAGGGATTCAAAGCCGTTAAACTCCGACTCCATCGTCCCAACCCAAAAAAAGATCTCGCTGTTATCCAAGCTGTCCGCGATGCTGTGGGCGAGGATTTGATGATCCTTGTCGATGCTAATCAAAATAATCGCTCAGTTAGTTACAATTATTGGTCGAGAAAAACGGCGATTCAGATGGCCAAAGAACTAGACAAATTGGACGTCTATTTCTTAGAAGAACCCCTTCCCCGTCGAGATCGAGAAGGTCTCGCCCAGATCGCGCGCTCGGTTGACATGTTTATTGCTGGAGGAGAACATTCAACCAACATTTACGAGTTCCAGGATCATTTAGTGACCGGAGCCTACGACATCCTCCAGCCAGATATTCGGTTAGGCGACTTTGGCATCACTGGGCTTCGGAAAACTGCCTTCATGGCTGACCTGTATTCTTGTCAAGTCATTCCACATGTGTCATCTACCGGTAACGTTGCCTTGAGTTTACCAGCGACACTTCAAGCAGTTGCAACATTTCAGAATTGTCCAATGATTGAATACCCCTACGACCCCCCACTATTGACGGAGAATCAACAAGCGATCCTTACACAACCTATAACCATTGATTCCGATGGGTATTTACCAATTCCAAGTCTTCCTGGAATAGGGATAGAACTGGTTGATGAGGAACTCGAAACTGGTTAACGTGTGCTATTATGAAAAGTCACCCGCCTACTGAGAACGGGTAGAGTGAAATAACGTCACCATCTTTTAAACGAACTGCCTCCTGGTTGACTCTGATGGTGCGACCATTTAGGGAGACAGTCAGGTCAAGACCTGCTTTGTGCGATCCAATGTATCCTTTGCGATACGTACGTGTCAATGCACTCAGTTTGGATAGAAGATCATCAAGATCCGAGTTATCCTGTAACTTAACAGAGCGTTCGGCTCCTAAAAGCTGCCGCAAATCTCCAAAAGCATTCACAATGACTTGCAATTTGATCGGGCTCTAAACACGTTAAACGAGAGATGATTAGAGTCTGGTACAGTAATCAATGCATTAAAAGTTATGTATATTCGAGAAAAAGAAAAAAGGGAAAAAGCGCCTATTTTCGAAAGGCTTTCATCGATGGATCGAGATCAAGAAGATCAAGCTGTTTGAGCGTCGATAATGTGGGAATCCCTCGTGAATCCCAACCTAGGGTTGAATAATAGGCTTGCTTGCGTTCTTCAACTACTTGTTTATCAGTGGTTATGCCTTTGTAGGGACCTGTTGGCAATGGCTCGTAGAAACGTGGAGGGTTATCATCATCTTTGTCTGGGTCCCAGAATACATCGGGTCCTCCTAGGAGCAATAATGCGCGTTGTAGCGTGACGATTCGTCGGCCTTGCTCGGTACACCATTTCTCTTTAGAGAGGTCCCATCCTGTTACAATCTGCGCGAAATCCCACATGAGATCTTGAACCACACAGAACATACAGACCACTCCAGAATCCATGAAGACGCCGGATAGATCGTCATAACCATCACGGGCAGTGGAGGTGTGATCGCCACCTTGAACGGAAGCTGCATAGGAGATGTCTTTTGTGAAATCGAGATTGCTCCGAGTGCCGTGGGCACCGATCTCGACGCCCTTTACATGGACGACGTATGGCATGACATCGACGCCTTTCATTTCACTGATCTTTTGTGCGGCACGATAAGTTCCTTCAGCTAAGACATCACCGATTTTTTCGCGGTTCACGATTAACCACGCGAGTTTTGTGAATGCCTCTGCATCGCCCCATTCGAGCTCAAATCCAAGATCATCGGTTGTCAAGATGCCTCGTTGATAAAGTTCCGCTGCGAAACCCATCGTATTAGGCCCATTGATTCCAGACATGCCGAGGTTATCGGTTAATGCACTGATGTGAATATTATCTTCGGGATCAAAGATACCGAGGTTTGGGCCACAATAGGCTTCTAATTCATAGTCGGGCATATCCGTGATATCACCCTTCCATCGCCCGGTTTTGATGCATGAGATTTTCATGCAGCTTCGTGAACAATTGAAATCAGCCCAGTAGGGTTTCACCCAGAATCGCGCGCTATAGCGTGGGCCAGCCATACTACGTTCATCATGCCATTCCTCTTGCCAATTCTTGACAGGTTCCGAGCTTGTAACCGCTCCAAAATACCATCCTGCATATCCTGTTCCCCAACGTCGCATCTGATCCATTGAGATTAATCGTTTGTGATATTCTCGTAGCATGATTTCCATGCCTTTGGGTGCTGCAACTTCGGGCAGGGGGCCACGACCTTTTGCTACGACGGCTTTCAGGTTCTTGGCACCCATTACTGCACCATATCCTCCGTATCCAGCGCCATGAGCTACTTTCGTGAGGACAGCGGCGTTTCGCATCATGCTTTCTCCTGCAGGGCCGATATAGATCGTTCCAGGTTCTCGCCACAATCCAATGTTGGGTTTCCGTTTCACGAGTTCGGCACCGACCTCTTTGTTGAGGATTTTTATCGTGTCTTCACCGAGTTTGCCCCAGAGGTGGGATGCATCACAGATTTCCGCTTGATTGTCCGTAACAAGTAGATAGACGGGGTTACTTGCTTTTCCACTGACAAAGATACCGTCATAGCCCGCACATTTTAGTTCCATGGGAAATTCAGAGCTTGTTGTTGATCCCAGGGTACCGTTGCTTAAAGGAGATTTCCCGGAAATACATACTCGAGCGCCCGGATGAATGGCAGTAAGGGGCCCTGTTAATACAGTTAAGATGTTTTTGGGGCCCAACGGATCAATGGAGGGCCAGTCTTTTCCCAGGCGATCCCACAGAATCTTGGCAGCGAGACCGCGGCCACCCAAGTATTGATACAAGGTTTTGTTTGAGATCGTGATGTCCTTGATACGTTCACGCGTCAGATCCACGTCTAAAAATTTACCGGTATATCCACGGGGCATGTTAGAGTACCTCCTCCCCTTTCTCGGCATAGAGATTCACTGCAAGATCTTTCGCGATGATATTCGGGTGTAAGGAATGAAGCTTCTTCTGGGGCCCAGGGTTTTCGGGTACACAGCGTAGGGCATCATATCCAGCTTCAACGCAGACTTTCACGCACTCGGGATCCCCTCCACATAGGTTGCAGATAACTGCTTTGTTGGTTTCAGGATGCAGAAAGGGAACCGTGCCAGGACAGCTTTTAATGCATAATCCGCAGGAGGTGCAGGTATCTTGATCGACGATGACAGCACCTGTTTGATTATCTAGGGACAAGGCATTAACGGGACAGGATTCGATGCAGGGATAATCATCGCATTGAGCACATAAATGGGGAACTTCAAGGCCAGGAAACGGCATGAAGACGCGAATACGGGATGCTTCAGGCCAAATCCGCCCTTCGTGTCGGAGACTGCATACTACTTCGCAGCGCTGACAGCCTGTACATCGAATATAATCTCTCACAATCCAGATACTCATGTTATTTCCTCTTTTAAGATAAAACTTGACCGATATAATTGAAAACTTCTATATAAGTAGGTGGGCTTGGCGGCGCGAAAGAGAGTTAATCCATTCCTCTTTGAGAGGTACGTGATAAAAGCGTTCGAGTTGCGATAACGTCAATGCCAAGATTTAGGAGATTATAATGAATCACGGTGCCCATTTGGACTGGCGCTTTCATCTGGAGCTTGGCTAACGCGCGCATACAATTCATCACTTCGTGTTTCGGCACCGGTTGACTGGTTCGAACGGGTAACCGAGTGATGTTTGCTCCGGTTATCGAAATCGTTGTGAATATATCTCGGAGAGGTGCCTCGAGTTCTTGTTTGATGTAATGCTCTCCTTGTTGACACTCTAGATTTATGATCGATATATTGCCCGCTGCATCCCTTTCTACGCGCGCTTGGCAACTGACGGGGCATAGGATACAGGGAACCTCATGTTGTGTCATGCGTTATCTTCACCGGAGGTCTGGGATTCCAGTTATTGAAACTTCAATGGAATTCGCCTTAATGATCTTTGCGGGATCTACATGTAGTGTGATGAGTTCGGAGGGAGTAACGCGCTGACGGTATCCGAGAACTAGGTTTCCTAGCGCGATTGTGGCTTGTCGGAGGGGATGTCTGACCCGGAGATACATGGTGAATGGCTTATGGTAGTTGATGAGGTGGGGGACAAGATAGCGGATATTGGGATTTGGCGTGAGTTGAATGTGGTGAGTGGGTGATGGATGCTGATGGTGGATAAATTTTGCTGCAGATATTCCTGCTTTCTGTCCCGAACGAGTGACATGATCCACGAGATCGGTGACATGAACCACATTGCCGCAGGCGAAGACTCCTTGTTTCGAGGTTTCCAGTTGTTCGTTCACGCGAGGGCCGCCAGTGTTCCTTGACATCTGCAGCTTGATGCTATGTGAGAGTTCGTTTTCTGGGATTAATCCTACAGATAGTATGAGTGTGTCACATGCAAGTGTGCGTTGTGTGTTTGGAATCGGATGAGAGTGGGAATCAAGCTGTACGATGTCAACGTGTTCGACACGATCCGCGCCGTGAATGGCAGTGATGGTGTGATTGAGGAGTAGGGGGATGTGAAAATCGTGGAGACATTGCACGATGTTTCGGCGTAAGCCTCCAGGATAGGGAAGTTGCTCAATTACGGCTTTAACTGTGGCGCCCTCCATGGTGAAGCGGCGCGCCATGATTAGGCCGACGTCTCCCGACCCTAAAATGACAATCCGTCTACCCGGTAGATATCCGTCGATGTCGAGGAGTCGTTGAGCGGTTCCAGCTGTGAGTATCCCTGCAGGTCGATCACCAGGGATATTAATTGCGCCTCGAGGGCGTTCCCGACAGCCCATTGCTAAGACTATAGCGTCTGCTTGAAGATGGGATACTCCTTCCAGGGAATTAACATAGGTTATTGCTTTACTTGGGGAGATATGGGTAACTAGGGTGTTCAAACGATGCGTGATCTGTAGCTGGTGGACCTTCTCAATAAATCGGGTGATGTATTCGGGACCGGTTAAGTTTTCATTGAAATATTGCAATCCAAACCCAGTGTGAATACATTGAGGTAAAATCCCCCCTAGCCAAGCCTCTCGTTCAAAGATACAAACATCTTTGATTCCTGCGGCGGTTGCTGCGATCGCGGCAGCGAGACCAGCAGCACCACCACCGATGATGGCTAAGTCGAGATTCTCTGCCATTAGGTATTTTCACCTCGCCATTGAGCTCTTACGGGGCTTGATACAATATGGCTCGTACCTCCGCGTTTGGTAATTGCTTCAACTTTCATTCCGGTTTTGCGAGTGAGTAAGTGAATGAGATGAGGAGTACAGAAACCTCCTTGACAGCGCCCCATACCTGCACGGGTCCGCAACTTGATGCCGTCCAAGGTTGAAGCCCCTCGTTGAATCGCTTCAATAACTTCGCCCTCACTAACATGTTCACATCGGCATATGAGGTGGCCAAAGCGTGGATGATTCGTGATGAGGCTCTGAGTGTTCTTGTCTCGTGCAGTGGTAATAGGGCGAGGGATAGGCGTACGAGTGCATTTAACTGTAGTCTTCTCTTTAAGTGCTCCGATATAGTCCTCAAGCATGGTTATTATCTTGTCAGCAATAGCGGGTGCTGCGGTTAATCCAGGTGATTTGATGCCTGCCACATTAATGAAACCGTAGGGCTCTTCATATGCTTCTATTATGAAGTCATCGGTGTCTGCTTCTGCCCTGAGTCCAGAAAAGGAGGTGATGCTTTGGTCATGATATTGCTTGAGAAGAGGTACCAGTTTATGCGCTTCTGTGAGGACTTCTTGGCGGCCTGAGGTCGTGGTCGCGAGATCTTGTTTGTGGTGTGTGGGGGTTGCAGTGGGACCGAGAAGAAGGCTACCATGTATTGTCTGTGTAACAACAACTCCTTTACTCTTTAGGGAGGGAAGGGGGAAGAGAATATGATTGACTATGTTCGTTAATTGTTTATCATAAAGGAGGTATTCACCTTTGACTGGTGTAATCGAGAAGGTGGCGATGCCTGCTAAAGATGAAATGGTATCCGCGTAAAGCCCCGCTGTATTGATGATGTAGTCTGCGGGCCAGAACCCATTGGGCGTGTATAGCCCGGTTACTTTGCCTGTTTTAATGGTAATGCGTTGTACAGGTTGGCTTAAGATTATGCGAACGCCGTTTGCTCGCGCATTCTCGGCTGCAGCAATGGCGGCTTCGTAGGGAGAGGTGAGTCCTGCAGTGGGAGCATGAAGGGCCGCGATCGCGTGTGGGGTAAGGTTGGGTTCGAGTCTTCGCAGGGTAGTAGGGTTGTCGATGAGTTGGAGTGCGGGGACGCCATTCTGTTGTCCTCGCTTCTGAAGCGTTTCAAGACTTGTATAGTCTTCAATAGCTGTTGCGATAACAAGGGATCCAGGTTGAGTGAAAGGAATGCGGAGTTGTTGAGCGAGCGTCGGCCAGAGTGTATTTCCGTAGGCACATAATCGTGCCTTCATGGTATGCGGAGAATCATCATATCCCGCGTGGATGATACCGCTATTTGCTTTGGTGGATCCAAAAGCGATGTCAATTTCTTTCTCGATAAGGGTTACTGTGAGTTTGTATTTTGCTAGTTCACGGGCGAGGAGAGTTCCAATAATGCCTCCGCCAATAATGATGATGGATGTCATGATTCGTGAGCTTCTCCGAGAGTCCATCCTTTCGCTCGCGCGACTGCTTTAGTCCATTGATGAAGTACACGCTGTCTGACTTGAGGGGTCATTTGAGGAGTGAAGGAATGATCGGGAACCCATAGTGATTCCAATTCATGATACGATGTCCAGACATCAGATGCGAGACCAGCTAAAAAAGCAGCACCGAGAGCAGTGGTCTCCGAATTCTTTGGTCGAATGACAGGGATTCCTAAGATGTCGGCTTGGTATTGCATCAGAAAATTATTGCTACTCGCGCCTCCGTCAACTCGTAATTCGGATATTGGTTGTTTGGCATCCCGTTCCATGCAGTGAAGCACATCAGCAACTTGATAAGCACTCGCTTCGAGACTAGCTCGAACAATGTGCTGCGTGGTTGTGCCACGAGTGATCCCAATTATGAGGCCTCGAGCAGTGGGATCCCAATGGGGAGCACCCAATCCGGAGTAGGCGGGAACAATATAGACTCCTTCAGTAGTGGAAACCTGGGTGGCGTGTTGTTCGCTGTCCGCTATATGGTCAATCATATGTATGCCATCTTTTAGCCATTGAATCGCTGCTCCGGCGTTAAATATGCTTCCTTCTAAGGCATACTGGGCTGATGGGGAGGAGGATGCGGCGAGAGTCGTGACCAACCCAGACGAGGAAGAAGACAATTCGTCCCCAATGTTAAGAAGAACAAAACATCCGGTACCATAGGTTGTTTTAGCCATGCCAGGGTAAAAACAGCATTGACCGAAAAGCGCTGCCTGTTGATCTCCAGCTACGCCAGTAATTGGTAATGCGTGACCAAACACCTTGGAATCTGTAGTCCCATAATAATCGCTAGATGCCCGTACTTCGGGAAGGAGGGAGGCTGGAATCTGAAAGAGATCAAGTAATTCGGGATCCCATTGAAGAGTCTGAATATTGAAAAGCATGGTTCGCGACGCATTAGTATAATCAGTGAGATGCAGTTTACCTCCACTCAGCTTCCAGAGAAGCCAAGTGTCGACTGTCCCAAACAGAACACGCCCCTTCTCTGCTAAGTCACGAGCACCTGGGACATGATCTAAAATCCATTGAATCTTTGTTCCCGAAAAATACGGATCGACAATTAATCCTGTTTTGTCCTGAATGATTGGTGCCCAGTCACTCCGCTTCAGCTCAGTGCAAAGATCAGCCGTACGGCGGCATTGCCAACTAATCGCATTATAGAGGGGTTGTCCACTTGATTTATCCCAGAGAATTGTGGTCTCTCGTTGATTAGTCAGGCCAATACCTACGACCTGAGATACTGGAATACGCGCGGTATTGAGTGCTTGTTGAGCCACCGTCAATTGAGTGATCCAGAGTTCCTGAGGATTTTGTTCAACGTCTCCTGGGCGAGGATAATAAGATTTGATCTGATCTTGTGCAGAAGAAACTATACAAGCCGTGTGGTCGAAGACTATCGCTCGAGAATTTGTAGTACCTTGATCTAATGCGAGGATATATTTTTTCATATGTTTCCCAACCTACACGCACTCGCCTTCCTCTGGCGCCCCTAATACGCGCGCGCGTAAGAAAAGATTCAGCGCTTTGAACACTTAAATATCTGCTTCACTGTCTTGGTAATCCAGAGACGGAGTGAGGCGTATTTTGAGTCAAACAAAAACTCCAAAAGATTACGTATCTATTGAGGAAATTCGTCAATATGCATTAAAAGCCTTAGCGAAACGTTTTGGTCAAACCCGGGCGGAGAACTATTGTGGGTCAAATGTTGGCAGCATTACTGGATCCAGTTTCCTTCGAAATCGATCCGCGTTGGATGAGATGCGTCTTCGAACAAGGTTGATTCATCGGATCAATGAAGTGGATACTTCCATTGAAGTGCTTGGAGTCTCAGCAAAGACCCCAGTTTTTGCTGCGCCTATTGCAGGATCCTCAGTTGATTATCACGAGGTTATTAAGGGCTGTCAGGAGCAGCACACTTTGTGTTTTATCGGTTATCCTCAACCGCATGACACCATCAAAGCATTGGCTCAGATTCCTGATAAGAAGATGGCATGGATTATCAAGCCTTTGCACGATCTAGAGGAATTGAAAACGTGTTTTAGGATTGCTGAAGAAGCAGGATGTTTTGCCGTGGGAATCGATGTGGATTCAGCAGCAGGCCTCCAGCAGTATACGCATTCATCAACATGGCACCTCGACTGGAGTTTTAAGTCTATGGAGGAGCTTCAAACAATTCGCAAATGGACGACCCTTCCCTTTATCATAAAAGGCATTTTAAGCGCCGAGGATGCTGAGCTTTGTGTCGCAGCCGGGGTTGATGCCCTCATTGTTTCCAATCATGCGGGCCATGCATTGGATTGCGCCCAATCTGCTGTTGACGTGTTGCCCGAAATTGCGGACGCCGTGGGACGAAAAGTAGATGTTCTCATGGATGGAGGTATTCGCCATGGAACCGATATCTTAAAAGCCTTGGCATTGGGAGCCAAAGCTGTATTGGTAGGAAGACCCACGATCTGGGGATATAATGCAGGGGGTGCAGCGGGAGTCACCAAGCTCTTTGAACTACTGACTCTGGAGCTCACTCGTGCGATGCAGTTAACCGGTGTGTCAGACGTCAAGGACGTTCCTATGGGTATCTTAGCCCTCTAAAGTTTCAGAAATCATATAAAACCGTTCGCACGTCATATGTATAGGAGACATCTTCAATGGTTAATCTATGGCGAGAGATCCCTTCTGGCGACAAACCTCCCGATGAAATGAACGCGGTGATCGAAGTCATTAGTCGATCGCGAGATAAATACGAATATCACGATGAATGGGAAGTTTTTGTTCTTGATCGAGTAATTCACTCATCCATCGTCTTTCCCGTAGAATATGGCTTTATCCCTCAGACCTGGTTTGACGATAATGATCCCTTAGATATCATGGTGCTCTCCTACGAGCCATTTGAAGTCGGATGTTTGATCAAAACCCGTCCTATTGGCTTATTAATGATGGAAGATGAACAGGGACGCGACCCTAAAATTCTCGCAGTACCAGTGCAAGACCCTCGATTTGCTGGATTTCATGATTTATCCGACACCCATCCTCATGTCTTAAAAGAAATCCAGGAATTCTTTGAAACATATAAACGCCTGGAACCAAGTAAGTGGGTGAAATTCAATAACTGGGAAAATGCTGAACACGCAAAGGAAATCATTCTCTATGCTATGAAGCTCTATCAAGAGCAGATCAATTAAACCCCTGTTATCGACGTGTTTCTGACAGGACACACGTGCGTCGTAGAAGGTAGGATTATAAAGTTTTGAAAATATAACTTTCTATAGCATGTTTTGAGGGAAAGAGATGTCACAAACAATTCATGGGTTGTCACATGAGGAATTAATGGTACTTGATGAAAATGTGTTACGCGCATTGCTTCATGAACGGACGCATCATACCATTGAAGTCTTCCTCTATCGAATTCTTCAAGGAAAACGGTCAACTCCCCCAGCATTTGGTAAGCAGGCCCAGCAATTACTTGAGATTTGGGAATCCCGAAATCTTGCCACGGATTCACCGGACATTACATGGTGTCGACAACTAATCGAGATCGCCCAGAAAGTTCGGGTAGGTGAACAGGTTATCCTCCCCACTCAAGTCCCGGAAGCTTTCTCGACCCGTGAAATGACTGCAGTAAGAAAATTATTATATGATCGTCGATCAATTCGTCAATTTACTGAGCGCCCTATCCCAGATGAGTTACTAGATGAAATTCTCTATGCAGGACTCATGGCGCCCCAAGGCTGTAATGTCTCCGCTACTCGATTCGCTATTCTACGAGATCCTGAAGAATGGCGTCTTATTCGCAGTGACATCCCGATCCAAGCAGGAGTGATGATCGTCGTCTGCCAAGATCGCCGAATTTATCAAGCGTTACGTTTTGATGAGCTGGTACCCCAAAACCTGTTTTTTGATGCTGCAGCCGCAGCTGATCACATGTGTTTGATGGCTCATGCACTTGGTCTTGGGGCTTGCTGGCTGACACATGGGGAAGAAAGCCAACGACGCCTTCAAGAGTATCTCAAGTTACCAGAAACCATGGTCACGCAATGCCACCTCATTATCGGATGGCCGAATGAGGCTCCGATTAAATCTCAGCGGATGCGTGTCCAAGATTCTATCCTGTATGACCGCAAAGCACTTGCGGGAACTCAAGCCGCGCGCGATTAGTAACCCATGGTAATTGCGTCTAAGCCATGCGGTAGGTCGCGATCGACTCCGCCATGAAGGAGTCCAGTGGTTGAGTCAATGAGGATACTGGTGGGTTGGCCAAAATTGAATTCTTTGTCCACGACCGTGATAGAGTGTCCCAGCGCTCTGAGCACGTTAGGTACGTTAGGAGGTAACCGAGATTCGAGAAATACATGACCTGTTTGGACGTATATTCGAGGGGAGTTAATAGCATCTTGAAGCTCCATTGAGTAATCAATGAGATTATGGATGATCCGAGCGACAGCTGTCACCTGTTTATAAAAAACAGGAGCGCCAATTACAAGAAATGGAGATTCATCCTTCAATAAGATCGTCGCACCACTTGGTGGGGGCTTAATTGTGCCCGGGCGAATGGACTGGGGTTGACCAAGTCGTGGATCATAACCTGCCATTTTGTTATTTAAGATAATACCCGTACCTTTCGCAGTAATTTTTGAACCAAAAGTACTGCCAAGACTTGTGTGCATCCCAATGACATTTCGATCTTTATCCACGACACAGGCATGGGTAGTATATTCTTCAGCAATTTGCACGGGGTTTCCAAGATCCATTCGCGACAATACCTGATCCATCTGGATTTGGCTGCGGAGGTACTGTGCATATTT
>JAOZHK010000001.1 GCA_026014905.1 Candidatus Bathyarchaeota archaeon | reverse complement strand
GAGGTCTCGACCTACTTGACTGACAATCCCTGCAGTGATTGTGCCACTTAATCCAAAGGGGTTCCCAATGGCGACGACAGGTTCACCTACAATGAGAGTGGAAGAATTGCCGAGAACGACTGGGTGTAATATCTCTGGGGGAAGGTTGACTTTCAGGACTGCGATATCACTATAGGGATCTCTTCCCAAGAGAGTTGCTTTTTCTCTATTGCCCGTAGTGAAGGTGACAGTGATCTCATCAGCGTCTTGCACAACGTGATCATTTGTAATGATATGGCCATTCAAATCATACACGAAACCTGATCCTTGAGCATGATCGACTAACTCAAATCCCGAACTGATCTTGGTTTGAATTAAGACAATGGATTGATTGAGTAATTGAAAAATCTGTGGAATAGGAAGATTGTGTGTTAAATTGATGTAATCTGCTATCTGGAGTTGTTGACTCAAGCGTTGAATCTCTTGTTGACTCTCATAAAGCTGGACTTGGAGATTGGAATGTTGGTCTTGAATCATCGCGTAGTCGTTACGTAAGTTGAAATAAAGAAGAAATGACAAGCCCATGTAGAGGACTAGGGCGAAGATGAGGAAGAGAGAGAAAATCTTCCACCTCGATGTCGGTTGCCTGATCGTTTCCATGAACGTACGCTCCAACAATGTTATTCTTCATATCTGTGAATCGGGTTTATATGTCGTTCTTTAAGTTCTATCATAATTTTCTCGAAAATCGGGTCTAGCATTCCTAATTGTTCTGGTGGAACAACGCCTCGAAGATGTATATCGCCATCAGCTAAGAGCTGAACGATAATTGAAGCTGTGAATGCGGTGGTTCGAGCCATCGCAGTTAATCCTTGGGCTTCATCATATCGAGTGTGGAGATAACAGGAATAATGCTGCTGTTGTTGTCCCCTTTTACCTTGCATGTTAATCTGCAGATTCAGAATGTCATGGATCTCCGGTCGTGTGAGGGCTTCTCGTAAAAGATGCTGAGTTACTGATCGGGGTATTATCTCCTTTCCCTTAACGGATATGGGCGTGATACTGAAAAATCCTAGATCGCGTAGTAACTTGATTTTTTCATGATGCCCGGGATATCGTAGCGTTTTTTCCCACATATTGGTGACCATTGGAAACGAGTAGAGGAGGGTCCGTAACCCATCTGTATAAAATGCTTCCATTGTTCCCACATCAGGTATACCAATTAACTCAAGTCCTTCGAGTGCATCCACTGTCATCAGATGACTATGCTTCACAATCGTTACCTTTCGTAAGTATTCTTCAAGCAGGTCCTCGAGACTCCAAGTGAGGATGTAGTCGAGAGGTGGTATTAAATGAGCGGGATTTCCTCCCACATAGATGTGGATGCTTGAGATTTCATCAAAGGTCGTCGCTCCATGTCCAATTAAGATATTACTTAAGCCAGGGGCAACTCCACAATCAGGGATCACACAGATTTCTGCATCTCGGGCTGCAGGAGCAAGCGTTAGGGGGTCTTGTGGCATAAACGAGAGATCAATGCAGTGGGTTTTTGCTTGAATTGCAGCTTGAAGTAAGCGATACCCAATATTACCCGGAGTGAGTCCGATGACTAGGTCGTATTCTTGAAGGATTGAAACCGCGGTTTTCTGATCGGTTATATCGAGTGCCCTACATTCTATTTCAGCATTAATGGTATCCCGAGTTTGTTGGGCTTGGAGGAGACTGATGTCCGAGATCGTTATTTCATGGGAGGTTGAGGAAAGTAGATCCCTAACGAGAACCGAACCAATATGACCACAGCCCGCAGTTAAAATCTTCATGGGGTCTCACGCGTATTTAAGCGCTAGCTGCGTTCAATGTGTTGAACAAGGCGGTTAAGGGGCAGGAGTTCTTGCGTTTTCGCTTTCAGATCTCTGAGAGTAACTTGATTCTTTGTGAGTTCTTTTATGCCGATGATGATGGCATGGGTGTATCCTTGTCGACCTGCATACGTTAATGCCGATCGAAGGCGTCTTCCGAAGGTTTCAATGTGAGCGATAATGTCTTTATTGCGGAGGCTTGTCGCGATTTCTAATCCCTTCGATAATACAGGGGTTGTCTGGTCCACGGGGATCACTAAGATTTGTATCCTATCTGCAGTCAGTGAGGGAAAACGTTTCAATTTATCAACCGCTAGCACGATTCGGTCAATTCCTGGCGAACATCCCACTGCAGGCATCTGGGCTCCACCAAAAATTTCAACCAGTTTGTCATATCGACCGCCACCACCAAGGGCTATACCTAAATCAGGGACATAGACTTCAAAGATCATGCCGGTATAGTATTCCAGTCCCCTCGCAAAGCCCAAATCGATGACGATTTTATTTGGTACTGTGCTTTGTTGGGCAAGGGTAACGATTGTTTTTAAGTTCGCAAGAGCTCTTTTAGCGTCAGGGTATTTGTTGAGTATGATTTCACCCTGTTCAAAGACACTGAGTTGAGTCCCTTTCAATGCAAAAAGCTGTTGGATGTCATCTTGTCCCTCTGCTGGAACATTGAGCTCAGTGAAAGTTTTCATGACCTGATCTTGGTGATTGCTATCGATGAGACCCATAATTGTGTTTTGCTCGTTTTCGTGGATATCATATGTGCTGAGTATTTCCCGGAGAATTCCAACATGCCCGATCTTCAGAAAGGCTTCGGAGAGTCCTACGCGTCGCATCAGTTCTAAATTGGCGAGTATAATTTCCGCATCTGCGATTGGATGTTCTGATCCAAACATTTCGAAGCCAGCTTGCCAGAACTCTCGATACCGACCTAATTGCGGATTATCATATCGAAAACAATTTGCGATATAACCAAGTCGTATAGGTTTTGGCTGAGTACGCAGTTTATTGGTCACAACTCGAGCAACTGAGGCAGTAAGTTCAGGTCGGAGAGCTAATTTTCGTCCATTAAAATCGGTGAAAGCGAAGAGGCGATGACGGATCTCATTTCCAGACTTTGCAGCAATGAGCGCGTGAGATTCGATAAGGGGAGTTTCTATTTCTTGGTAACCAAAGAATCGGAAACATTCCCGTACCTTGGCTTCAACGAAATGTCTTTTTGATAACTCAAGAGGGAGAAAGTCCCTCATACCCCGAACTGTTGAATACGATTTAGACAAGTTTTATACCTCCTATTACAAAAGCAATTAAGCCCAAGAACATTGACAACAAGACTCGATTTTTTATCCGTATTGCGTTGGTTTCGGAATAATTCTGGATTAAGGAAAGGGCTGACCACAAAAATCCCAGATCTGCCAGGATAACAACAGGCAGATAATACTCAGAAAGAACTCCAAATGCCCATACAACAAGGCTAATGATAATTGGGATGATATAAAAAACTGCACTAAGGTTAGCTGCGACCTGTGCACCAGATTGGATTGCGATGGTTCGTGTATTTCGCAATTGATCTCCAGCTATATCCGCGATTCCTTTAGTGATTTCTCGTCCGGTATTTGTAAGAAATGCCATAGAAGCGAAAGCTCCAATTATGCTCAGTTCAAGAGGTGATGTTGAAAATCCTTTAGGAATCACGCCTCCATAAATGAATGGGACAGCGACGCATGAACTCACCATGAGATTACCTGGTAAACCTGTATCTTTGCCTTTCCAGTTATAAGCAAGAGCAGTGCCAAGGGAAATTAAAGCTATCCCAAAGCACGGAATATTTGTCGCAAAAGCAGCGATTAATCCTATCAGACTAAGTATTCCTGTAAAAATCACTGCTTGACGTGGAGTGATGCGGCCACTCGGTATTGGTCGAGTTGGGACATTAACTGCATCTACGTCTCGATCCCAATAATCATTCGCTACCATTGATGCCCCTGTTGTCATAACCGCCGTAATTATTCCTAGTGCTAAGGATGATGATGCTACTATTGTTTGTTGAACGACAAGGAAACCTATAACAACTGCAAAAGCTTGCATTAAGCCATTGACTGGACGCATTATTTGAATATAGGCCAGCCCTCTCTCCACAGTCATTATTGAATCCCTTTGCGCGCGTGTCAACGTTAAATGTGAAAAGATCCCAAAGAGTAGTAGACGATTTCGCCGCGTCTATCCATCACCGCAATAATAAGTTGTTTCTTCATATTTTGTGCTATCAGATGAATATCTCGTAATTTTTTAGTAGCCATGGGGGTTCCTTCACAGAGGGTGTAAACTAAATATTTCGCCGCTTTTTGACCATATGTTCCTCTTGCATAGAGGCGAAAGTCGACTCCAAGACCAAAGCCATCTCGTACTACGTAGCCTCTGCTGCGAAGATCGCGATAAATGAGGTATTTTGTCCATACTTCTTCATCCTCTTTTCTGTATTGAGTTAATAATGTTTGGAAAGTCATTGGCTGTTGGCTTTGACAATCTTGTATTTGGAGACGCTCTTCAGCCAATAAATATAATGCTTCCCAGGGTGAAAGAGTGCTTCCTTTACCATTATCATTTGCGGATCCATAGCCTGCTTCTAATAGTGGCTGTGCTGTGGCTGGGTCAGAGATTGCTACTTGCCCGTCTAAGAAACCTACTGTTATGTATTGTTTAGTTGTCATGGGTTTCACCTAGGGAGTGCCTTGTGATTCACGGGGGTTGTAATATCATGTCTGTCTAATAATCTTAACTTCTGACGCTATAAGACGGGCATAACATCTTTCCTAACACACAGTTCTCACATAATGGTTTCCGCGCTTTACACACTTTTCGACCATGCTCAATCAGTAGATAGGTAATGGCTACCCAGATATGACGTGGAATAATTCTCATTAAATCTTTTTCAATTTTCTCTGGGATTTTATTCGTTGTTAAGTCAAGTCGCTGTGAGAGACGTTTCACATGAGTATCGACCGCTATTCCGGCAACGATTCCAAAGGCGTTCGACAAAACAATGTTCGCGGTTTTTCTTGCGACACCTGGTAACGTCAACAATTCTGCCATTGTCCTGGGGACGCGAGAGTTAAAATCTGTCACGAGTTTTTGACAACAGCCTTGAATTAATTTTGCTTTTCGTCTATAATAGCCTGTTGATCGAATGATTTGCTCTAACTCAACGAGATCAGCGCTAGCATAATCTTCTGCTTTCTTGTATTGTTGAAATAAGAGCTTGGTTACCCGATTCACGCGTTCATCGGTACATTGAGCGGACAAAATTGTAGCAATCAATAGTTCTAACGGTGATGTAAAATGGAGTGTAGTACGTGGAGCGGAATATTCCTCGGTTAGTCGCGCAATGATTTCTGCCACTCGCTGGTTCATCGCTCTTCACTTTCATGATTGTTAAAAGAATGATTTATAGCCAACTAAACAGGTTTGAATCCTATTGATTCAGTCATTATGGAGGATATATTGTTGTCTCTTATCACAAATAAGGAGGCGTTGATCGCAAATTCACATAGCCAAGTCAACGCAGAAGCACGTCGAATTGCACTGACCTTGTTGGAAACTGCGATTTCTGCAGTTGATCCAATGGAACTTATTCAAACTCAAGTTCAAGTGAATGGAAACACGTTAACTATTGGACCCCACTCCCTCAATCTGACTAAATTTAAGGAGATTTTCGTCTTTGGAGGTGGTAAAGCGAGTGGTGCAATGGCTGAAATGGTAGAAACTATCTTCGGTGACCGAATCACTGCTGGAATTATTAATATCCCCGAACATTCAGCGCACAAGTATCAAGTATCCACAATTCAGTTGAATGAAGCTGGTCATCCGATCCCCAATGAGGTGGGTCAGCAAGGTGTTGAACATATTTTTCAATATCTCAGGGGGGTCACCGAAGAGACGTTGATTCTATTTTTATTATCTGGTGGGGGATCTGCCCTCTTGCCATCCCCTCAAAATGGTATTACTTTAACGGAGAAGAAGCAAATCACCAACCTCCTTCTGAGGAGTGGGGCAACAATCAATGACATCAATGTAGTTCGGAAGCATATTTCTAAAATCAAGGGTGGTCGATTAGCAGTTGAGTCATATCCGGCAACATTACTATGTCTTGTTCTATCCGATGTCCTTGGTGACCCGCTCCCCTCCATCGCTTCAGGACCGACTGTTCCCGATCCGAGTACATATCACGATGCCGTCCAAATCTTACATAGATATGCTATTTGGGATGACGCTCCTTCTTCGATTCAACAATTCCTCTTAGGGGGTCAAGAAGGAACGAACACTGAATCGCCAAAAGCGGGTGATCCACGATTTGCTCGAGTCTATAACATCCTGCTTGGTAATAACAGCCTTGCTTTAGACGCTGCTGAGAGAAAAGCACGTGCAATGAAGTTGACACCTCTTATCCTCTCCTCATATATTCAGGGCGAAGCAAGGCATGTCGGAACGGTTTTAGCATCCATCGCTCGAGAAATTACTCTGGCTAACAAACCAATTCCAAAACCTGGTGTTGTGTTGGCAGGTGGTGAAACCACGGTCACCGTCACAGGTACTGGTCGAGGTGGACGAAATGGAGAAGTAGTATTGAGTTCGAGTTTAGCTATCGAGGATCTTGAAGGCGTTGTCATCGCTTCTTTAGGTACTGATGGTGTCGATGGTCTAAGTGATGCTGCAGGAGCGATCGTTGATGCATCAACACTTAAGAGAGCTCGTTTGAAAAATCTGAATCCAATACAGTATCTCCAGAATAATGATTCTCATAACTATTTCAAACAGTTAGGTGACTTAGTGTATACAGGTCCAACCGGAACAAACGTGAACGATGTAATGATCATCGTGAACTTGCCTCATTCACCGAAGGAGAACAAATCGTGATGAGTGATCCGACTATAACTATTCCCCCAATCAACCTTGAAAAGACATGTCATACTATAATCACTTTCATCCAAACCGTCACATCACACGCACAAACGGAGGGCGTGGTCATTGGATTAAGCGGAGGTGTGGATAGCAGTTTAACGGCTGCACTGTGTGTTCGTGCACTTGGTCCTGAACATGTCCTCGGCATCTTGATGCCCACGCTTTTCACTCCTTCTCACGACACAATGGATGCATTCACACTCGCTCAACAGTTACAAATCTCCACAGAATACGTCAACATTCACCCAATCAGCAATATCTTCCAAAACCAATTATCCCAGGCGTCTGCTTCTCCAACGCTTAAAAAATCACTCGCAAATATTCGCGCTCGGATACGCATGATCATTCTCTATTACTATGCAAATATGAAGAACTACCTGGTTGCTGGTACAAGTGACCGGAGTGAAACTCTAATTGGCTTCTATACAAAGTATGGAGATGGCGGCGCTGACTTCCTCCCAATCGGGCATCTCTATAAAACCCATGTCCGAGCATTAGCTCGATACGTCGAGATTCCTGCAACTATCGCTGAAAAGCCCAGTAGTCCACAGCTCTATCCGGGCCACAAACTATCGGATGAACTTCCCCTTGACTATCCTGAAATCGACTGTATTCTCATTGGATTGTTTTATTTGCAACTGTCTCCTCAAGAAATTAGTCAAAGACTCAAACTCTCACTGACAACTGTTCAAAACATCGTGGATCGTATTGACCAATCAGCTCATAAACGTAATCCACTTCCGGTACTGTCTGATGAGTTCGTGGTTGAGTAATCTACAAGCGCACGCATTACGGCTCTTGTGGAGCTTTATATAATAAGATATTATGCCCCCGGGTTTCAACCAAGTCGACATCTATTCCTTCTGCAAGAGTGTTTGTTACCACGTCAAATGAGTCATGCTGAAGAGCTGATCTTAAAACTCTAATTTTAATAATTTCACTAGTTTTTAATTGCTTTAGCGCTTCTTGAATCAGGTTTACGGTAACTCCATTTTTACCGATAGTTATTGTTGGTTTGGTGTGGGTAAATGTTTCACGAATTCTCATTCGATCTTTCTTTGACAGCATCTATGGCTACTTCCTACGCAGTGGCATTCGATTGCTCTTTCCACACATGAAGCAGGTGATAACGATGTGGGATTCGCGTTTCGATTGGAATCGCACTCGGCATGTTCGACCCGGACGTAAATAACTTTTGCAATTGTGACAGATCTTCCATCGATGTTCTCTTGGTAAACTAACCTTGTATCGCATCCCAATCTTTCGTGCTAACGTCACGTAGCGTTGAGCCAATTTCGGTTCGTGGGAAAACATCGTTTCAGCAAATGTAAAGAGAATGTGGATACGCTCTCGAGCGATTCTCTTATTTTCGTTTCGTTGACGTCTCAACCCGCGGTGTTTCAAGATTTCAATCGCTGGAAGCAGGAGACGATTGGCTTGATGATAAAGTTTTTCCTTCACGATCCTCATCAAGCTTATATGCTCTGCTTAGCCCTTGCGGAAGCAGCCTTAGAGCTTATTCCTCAGGAATTATGGACTCATCCAAGCGTGATGCGAAGTTCTGCCAGAGTCGGAAAGCAACCTCAAGAAGTTCTGTTAGATCGAACATATCATCATAGAGCGATGCTTACCCTGCCAAATCACCTGCGAAGAGGACGACCCGATATCATTCATCGGGTCCTCCTTTCAGCACTAGATACTCCCTTAAATTCTGAGGCCTTACTCCACATCTTCGTACACACATGCAATAACCAAATTATATACGTCAATCCAATAACTCGTCTCCCAAAAAATTATGAACGTTTTAAAGGATTAATTGCGCAGCTTCTTCTTCACGGAAAAGTACCTAAAAAAGGCGCCACATTAATGCACCTGGAGAATGGCAGTCTCTCTTCAATCATAAAACAAAGAAAGCCAAAAGCAATCATAGCATTCTCCAAGTTTGGACGATTCATACCATCCCAACACCTCTACAAAGATTTCGTTCTTGACGATGTGATTCTAGCAGTTGTCGGAGCATTTCCACGAGGATCGATATCCCCGTCCCTCCTCAATCTAGCAACTGACGTGATATCCATCGACAAAGACAGTCTGACCGCAGGGACGGTAACCTCCAGACTTATTTATGATTATGAACGCATATTCAGGATTACCCAACGACGATGCACTTCCGCATCTGATTAAACACACGAACGTGTCTTCAGAAAGAAAAGTGGTCAATGTGAAACCTCCGTATCCAGAAAAGGTTAGAGTCTCACTTGGTTCGGCTATCCTTCTCGATTTAATAATAGGAAAAATTGATGTCGCGCCTACGACCTTGTATCTACTCACGTATCACCCCGGAAAATGTAGAGCGAACTGCTCTTTCTGCTCACAAGCGCGCTCAAGTACGAGTCGATCAGATCGACTTTCCCGAGTTGCTTGGCCTGTCTTTTCAACGAATCGTTTTCTCACTCAGTTAAACGCCGTCGGGAAAATAAAAGGCGTCCAACGGATATGTCTTCAAGCAATAAATTACCCAGCTGTCTACGAAGATACGTTAAATCTTATTAGAGAGTTTCGAAAATCCAACATTCCAATCTCGATTTCATGCCAACCCTTTACCGAGAATCAGATCTATCAATTAGTAGATGCTGGTATTGACCGGATTGGAATACCCCTTGATCTTCCCACAGAAGCTCTTTTCAATAAAATCAAAGGTAACCTCACCGGTAGTCATTACACATGGAAGACTCACCTCGCTGCATTATCCGCTGCAGTGAAACATTTAGGAAAGGGCAATGTATCCACCCACTTCATTGCTGGTCTCGGAGAGACCGATTATGACTTATTACACACAATGCAACAAATGCTGGATATGGGTGTATATCCCAGTCTCTTTGCTTTTACTCCCATTCCTGGGACACCATTGAACACTAGATCGCAACCACCCATTTCTCGATATCGACGCTTACAAATTGCCCATTATCTTCTCGTCACCAGTCAAACGAGAATTGAGCACTTCACGTTTAACCCAAAAGGATGCCTTCTCTCTTTTGGCATCGATACCACTTGTTTAACAACAGTCATTCAAAGTGGCATTCCCTTTCATACATCTGGATGTCCTGGATGCAATAGACCTTATTACAATGAACGACCCGGAGGAATCCTCTATAATTTCCCACGAAAACCAAATATGCAGGAAATAATTAAGATAGAAAAACAAGTACAAGGTGAATGTCCATGAGTGAAGAATGGAGACTGATTAATCTTGAAGTGAATGATGCGTACTTAAATATGGCAATCGACGAAGCATTGTATCGCCTCCGAGCTCAAGGTAAGGCGCCGAATACACTTCGATTATATCGATGGAATCCATCAGCGGTTTCGATTGGTTATTTTCAAATTCTTGAACAAGAAGTGAGTATGGAGGCTTGTAAGCAATTAGGGGTCGATATTATTCGGAGAATGACTGGAGGCGGCGCTGTCTACCATAGTTACGAAGGAGAAATCACCTACAGTATCATTGTCGATCAAGCTCATCCTAACATTCCCACTGATATTATCCAATCTTACGAAACATTGTGTCAAGGACTCGTTATCGCTCTACACACATTACATTTACCCGCCGAGTTCAAGCCAATCAATGACATTGAAGTCAATGGGAAGAAAATTTCAGGAAATGCTCAAACTCGAAGAAGCGGTATTGTCGTCCAGCATGGAACTTTGCTGCTCGACACAGATATCCGCACAATGTTCCGATTATTAAAAGTCCCCCAGGAAAAGATCAGTGACAAATTAGTGAAATCTGTCGAAGACCGTGTCACCACTATCCAACGAGAGATAGGATATGTCGATGCCAATGAAGTGGAACAAGCATTAATCCAAGGTTTCACTGAAGCCCTCGATGTGACTTTCGTCCCCGGTCAACTTAATAAAGAGGAACGCCATCTAGCGAATCAATTAAAAACCGAAAAATACGCTCAGCCCCAATGGACCTTTCAAAGACCTATCTGACCTTTTCACTTTATTTGCGCACGCATTAACCAACGTATGATTCAGGCAGTTGGCTAACAGGTGACGTTAAGAGCCCTGGCTAATTGCTGCAGATCACTGATGCTCATCCACGGAGTTTTGAGATATTCACATATCCGCTTATCACTGAGCCTAAGTCTCCTCGCTTCATCCACGGTATACCGATAGGCTTCCACTTCAGTTGGTCGCTGAGCATAACTGTAATTACTATCGAAAAGTTCTCTTCCCGCAATAAATTGCTGAACATGGACCAGTTCATGGATAATATCAAGGTAGACATCGAGTCTATCACCATGTTTCAAATATGTTGGATTAACAATAAGATGACCGTTCGAGCCGTTTACCCCCATATAACCAACAAATGGAGAAAACTCAACTTGTAGATCCTCCAGCACCTTTTCAGATTCTCCATGAAAAATGCGCTGTATTGCCTCTACACTCTCAAATCCTTTAAAATAATCAGTGAATGCATACGTGGAAATAGAGACTCTCAGCCGGAATAAAGTGTCTAAACGAAGCAACTTGACGATTAGAAAGGCCTTGTTCAACACTGCTTCACGCCAATTGATCGACTACGCCCTCCTGTTGTTTGCTTAATTTTCGTCAGCGAGCCGCTTAAACATTATCGAAAATACGCGTGAACTAAGATGCAATAATAAACATACTGCAACGCTAGCGAGTTATCATGATAACCTTTTGAATAGCTAGTTTAGGGAATGCTTGCAGTCTTAGAATATGGGTGAAGTGTGCTAATACTCTTTTTATAGTATGATAACGCGTTTCGCCCTTTCTCGGTGATATAATACCGCTTTGTTTTTTTAATTTTCTCTTCACGGATAAATTCTCGACTCGTCAACATTTTGAGTACATCGTGAAGAGCGGTCCAACATAAATTCGTTTGGTACATGATTCGCGTGGGTTTTGTGGTTCCTTGGTCTATTACTTCTAACACATCAAAATAGACTTCAAGTCGAGATCGCTTCACCATTCTTAGATACCTATCTCATAATTTCCAGTTCATAAATTATGGCTTTATGAATTATTGAACTGGATTAATAATCTGAAAGTCTTATCCG
The DNA here is from genome assembly GCA_026014905.1 of Candidatus Bathyarchaeota archaeon. The sequence continues at coordinate 32,924 of JAOZHK010000001.1, read as the reverse complement.
TAAAGTATACGCGCGCGCTAATATGAGTTCGGAGTGTAGTTACCGGTATTCATTCAAGATACGGAGCATTTCTTCGAGTTGAGACGTTAATATGATTCTTTTACGTCCCGTTGAAAAGAAGACTCGGAGTTCTTGGATACTTGTAGGCATACAATTCACAACTTGAACGGCGTCTTTTCGTTCAATCATGAATGTCTCTATCAACTTTTCAACTAATTCTTCAGCTTTCGTATCATTGTTTTTTGCAAATTTATTGGCATAGTCAAGGGTACGAAGTTGGAATTGATCCGGTTCGTTAATACGGGTGAGAAGTTTTCGAGTTTCAGCAATAGTGATTTCCTTTCGAGATACAATTTTCATTGGCATGGAGAACACCAATCTAGGTTGGATGAGGTTTGATATGTTCAGGTCGAGCGATTAAAGTTCGAACTGTTTTGCCTTCAACGAGCTGAATAACGTAGGCACGCCCTCGTTTTTCTGTGATAACCCCGATCTTTCCTTGGTATCGCGGGTGTGGCATGCCTTTATGGACGCTTGAGTCAATTTTGATAGCAACTTTATCCCCTTGGTGATATTCGTGTAACAATGCACCGATAGGTTGGAGGCCTCGCTCTCTTGGTTTCTTCCGTAAAATATACCTTGCACCTCGGCGGAACCCTTTTGATTTAGGCAATACCCACTCCCTCCATATCAATATCCAATACATCAAGTTCGATACTTTTAGCTGAAACTGAAAGAATTTCAGCAACGCTTGGAGTTGTCCTACCTTCATCTCCACTAATAAACTCTTTGATATATAGTCCGCCTTGACAGTGGATCGTCAATTCCATCGTCGTAGCACTTAATTTTTTATAGGACATATCGTAAACTTTTTTTCTTCGAAGTCGAAAGGCGCGACGATGCTGAACTCGAATTGGTGTGTGTTGTTGGATTTCAAGGTCTTTCATTGCTGTTAAGCGCACCAATTCGTCATCGGATATGGGAGACGCTAGTTCAACGACAGATCGATACACCTTCGCGTTTCCGCTATGACTTTTTAAGCGTTTCACCGATTTTTTTGACGTGAAGTGTAATGTTTCGACTTCAATCTTACCTTTCGCCTGACTATTGATCTCTTGTTTTAACCACAAGAGGTCGATATTTCGTTTAATCGGATGTAACACCTCGATAATAAAGGGCCGTCCTGACCCCAGTACTCGGACGTCAATATCCTCTCGCCCTGCAGCATGTATCTTCACATCTGTACCGTTAGTAGCATGAAGCAGTGGTCGAGCAATCAATTCTTCTATAGAATCAGCATAGAATTTCCCCAGTCCTTGACAAGTTTCACATCCTGCACCTTGACAGTGACTACAAATCCATTTCGCTTGGGGAATCCCTCGATGAAATTTCCGATAGCGGCCAGCAATTAGAAGAGAATGTGCCGTGATCCAGAAATCATTAGTGAACGGGTTTACTGTAATTAATATGTCGGGTCGCGAAAACGAAGCTTCTTTTCCCGTGATCTGTGCAATTCGTTTCCCGATTTCTCGACTCAAATCGTTACGTATGCTTTCCCCCCAATGGATCTGAAATTGCGCGCGCAATTCATCTTCTCGTTCAATTATCCTAGCCTCGAGCTTAATCCCAACTAAAAAATGGGCATATTCATACTGAGCAATTTCTGTCACTATTGTATGCGCCAGCGTATCAAGAGCTGAAAAGGCATTCGAGCATAGATAACATTCAGTCGCACTGGGAGTAGTTTCTCTCCCTGTAACTTTAATGTATGTTTTCATTGAGCGTCGAGAGAAATCATTTCTAGCAACAAGGTTAAGCAGTTCACGTCCTCGGGCATCGTCCGAAAAAAGGATTCGGCTGGCTTCAAGAGTAATGAGAATTCGTATTGCATCGCCACGCTCTTCATTTGAAAAGCCATGACCTAAAAGAGAGAACTGTCGCCCCAGACACGTAGAGCAGAGGGGATAGTTATCAAGGATCAGGGCTGCTTTTTCAAGAATATCCATAACTTGCCACAGGTATTATTTCATCTGACCTAGCATTTTCCGGAGAAACGGAGGCATTTTGCGTTTCCCCATGGATCTCATGAGTTTCCGGGTAGTGAAAAATTGTTTGACAACTTCTTTCACTTCTTTCTCATTTGTACCCGAACCTCGTGCTACACGGCGAATACGAGAGTTGTTCAAGATTTTAGGGTTTTCCCGTTCTTGGATCGTCATGGATTGGATAATATACTTCCATTTTTTAATTTTATCTTCAGCCACTTCCAATGCATCATCAGGAACTCGATAACTCATCCCAGGAATCATGTTGATGACTCGTTTAAGAGGACCGATTCCGCTCATAGCTTCCATTTGATCATACATATCCATTAACGTAAATTTGCCCTTCAACATCGCTTTGACTTTTTTTTCTGGAACAACGGTTTCGGCTTCACGTACCTTTTTCACCAAGCCTTCAATGTCACCCATCCCAATGAGGCGACCTACAAATCGAGAAGGGTTAAAAGGCTCAAGTTCTTCCACGTCTTCCCCGACGCCAATGAATTTAATCGGAACTCCAGTAACCGCTACTGCTGATAAAGCGCCTCCTCCTCTTGCTGAGCTATCGAGTTTGGTTAAGAGGATCGAACCAATTTCAGTCGAATCGTTAAATGCCATTGCTTGAGTTGACGCCTGTTGACCGATTGTTGCATCGATAACAAGTATTACCTCATCAGGGTTGACTCGACCCGCGACTTGTTGCATCTCGGCAATTAAATCTTTTTCATCTTTATGTCTGCCTGCTGTGTCTAGCAGGATTACTTCATAATTATCATTTCTAAATTTCTCAACCCCGGTTGCTGCAATTTCGAGCGCTCGTGTTTCAGTTGGATCGCCATACAGAGGAACTTTAATTCGGTCTGCAAGTTGTTGTAATTGATCATATGCGCCTAACCGAAACGTGTCTGCACAGACCACGGCTGTCCTGAACCCGCGTTTTTGGAAGTATCGAGCTAATTTGGCAGCTGATGTTGTGTTGTGCACTACAATATTATTCGCGATGAAATTGTGATGTCCAGAAACGGTGAGATCATATACATAGTCATGTGAGTGTGGGTCTTTACATTGAATCTGCGTCACTACACCCCATCGCTGAGGGTTTGAAAACGATGATGTCACTACATCCTCTATCTTGTCATGATGATTGTAAGAGTAATATTGATTCTTTCCGATTAGTATCCGTGTTTCGAGGAGTTGTGTTTTCTCAGGTACAATTAATATTGGTTGGCCTATGTGCAGCTGATCTGCTCGAGTGGTCTTGATCTCTTGGTGTTGATGGGAGAAAAAGGGGTGTTCTGGTGTCGTTATGAGTGTCAGTTTCTCTTTTTCATCTATCTGGATCTCGATTAGTTCTTGCGGTGCATTTAATTTCCACATCCAGTCGACTTGTTTCGTCTCGATTTGTCCTGATTCAACGTTATATGATTGGATTGTAAGGTTGTGAGGTTGGATCACTATTCCATCATCTAGTATTACAACCTGTTCACAAGAAGTGAGGTGTTCCTGAAATAAGTTTGCGATGGGCTTGGAGTCTCCGCATGATAGCGAGATGTGACTGTCTCCCGTCACACATTTTCCACTGCCTTGAATTCCAACTAGCATGAAAACATTTGGCTTTCCCGGGTTCACTCGAATTGTGCGTGGTTGTTCTCCCAAAAAATTGGCAAGTTGATCATATACCACGGTAACGACGTGTTCGCGTCGACTGATCCCGGGAGGTAGTTTCACTTCTAACGCTTTCTGTTCAATCTCTTTCGATAGATTCAATACTAATTGTACATTAACATCAGCTTGAAGGAGTGCGCGCTGAAATTCTTTAATCAATTCTTTGACGGCTGCTTCATCGACGATTGATGAGTTTAAGAGTTTCCGTACTGCGTTAGTCAGAGACGATCCCAGTTTTTCAAGAGCAGACATTACCTCACCATGTTAATAGAATGTATTAAGACTCATTGAAATATGCACCTGTTTACGCGCGCGCGTATATTAACCACTCTTTATGCTAACGTAGGGGTAAAAATTATTCGCAGTTGTATAAGTTTACTGTGCTGTAATTTCAATTTGATCTCCGGATATAGCATTAAAAACTTGTTGGGCGTTTCCTTGATTGATTGACACTTCTATATAGTTACTGCTTCCTGTAATTATGACGAGTTCTCCTAGTGAGATAGAACCATAACTTTTCATGTATTTCATGTTTTTTGACACCTGATTTATTGTTATTTGACACTCTTGTCCAACTTTGATGAGAGCTTGCAATTGTGAGTTGTCAATATTTGTGATGATGTTGCCAAATCCATCAGTATGAATGATCTCTCCCGTGATACTGTTGTTGTTGGTGAGAGGTGAAGGAATGGATAAATATATCATCTGGTCTAAAGTTGGTCCAAAACTGTTGATGGGTACACCTTGTGCTAGGTGAGCCACAACAGGGGCAAAGATGTCTCTACCCTCAAAGGTAGCTGATACGTTCGATCGCATGAATTTTTTTTCAGTAATTTGAACCATTTTCTTTATTCCTTCCTCTTGACTGGCAAGTGAAACAACTCCATTATCAGGTCCAACATAGTAACATTGTTTTCCTTGCACTATTATTCGACGTCGACTAGTTCCTACCCCAGGATCAACGACAACGAGATGGATCGAGTTTGCTGGGAAATATTTTGAGGCGTGGAGGAGAGTGAATGCGGCTTGGACGATATTAAACTGCGAAATGTCATGTGAGATATCTATAATGGTGGCGTTTGGACAGATTGCAAGGATAGTCCCTTTCATTGCCGCAACATAAGCATCCTTTTGCCCAAAGTCAGTCATTATCGTGATAATAGGAGGTTTAAACACTTTCTTGTGACACCAATAACTGTGATGGAGGAGATTCATGAATATTGGAGCAATAAAACGTTATGACTCATTGCTCGTTATAAAGACTCTTGTGATCTCCAAAAGGTTTATAGGAAAAAATTGATCTTCAAATCATTCTAGTTAACACTTTTTAACTTAGCGTTAGATCACTGGGCGGATGTTATGCCACCATCAAAAACAAAAACACGGGCAAAGCTTGACAGTGATAACGATGATATACAACAACTCAGAAACAAGTTAGAACAAGCACACGATAAAGCCAATGATTATCTAACCAGGCTAACTTATCTTCAAGCAGAATTCGAAAATTATCAAAAACGAGTGAAACGTGAAATCGCTCAAACCACCCAATATGGCAATTTAACTTTAATCACTGAGCTGTTACCCATCCTAGACGAATTGGAGTATGCACTTAACGCAGGAGAAAATAAACCTAAATCACAGGGATTAGTTGATGGCGTTAAGATCATTTTATCCAAGTTAAAAAACATCCTCTCAAAAGAAGGCTTGATGGCCATTGATGCGATCGGAAAACCGTTTGATCCCTATCTGCACGAGGTGATCCAGCGTGAGTCAAACGGGGTGGGACAAGATCTCGTGACTGGAGAAATTCGTAAAGGATATATGTTCAAAAGTAAAGTCATCCGTCCAAGTCTTGTTAAAGTAACTTCTCTTTCAACTAAAACGAGTGATAATAATGAGTAAACAGACGAGTAAGGAAAAAATATTAGGAATCGATTTAGGGACGACCAATTCAGCTGCAGCTGTGATGGAAGCTGGGCGACCTGTCACTATACCCAGCGCTGAAGGCCCCACAATAGCTGGTAAAATGTTTCCCTCTGTTGTTGCCTTTACAAAAGATGGTCAACTATTGATAGGAGAACCTGCAGCTCGACAAGCCGTCACCAATCCGGAAGGTACAATTCGGGAAATTAAGAGACATATGGGAACTGATTACGTGGTTAATGTCCGAGGGAAAGATTATACCCCTCAGCAAATCTCTGCATTTATCCTCCAAAAAATCAAGAAGGACGCTGAAGCTTTTCTAGGTGACACCGTGTCCAAAGCCGTCATTACAGTTCCTGCCCACTTCAATGATAATCAAAGACAAGCTACTAAAGACGCGGGTGAAATTGCAGGTTTAGAGGTTGAGCGCATTATAAATGAACCGACCGCTGCCTGTCTGGCTTATGGCGTCGATAAATTGGATCAAGAATTGAAAATTATGGTCTTCAGTTTCGGTGGAGGCACTCACGATGTAACCATGATGGATTTTGGGCAAGGAGTCTTTCAAGTTCTTGCGACCAGCGGTGATACTAAGACTGGAGGTGCAGATATCGACTATGCTCTTGTCGATTATCTTGTCAACGAGTTCCATCGACAAACCCAAATCCCTCTTCGCAACGATCAAACAGCTATGGCAAGATTAAAAGAAGCTGCTGAAAAAGCCAAAATCGAATTATCAAATCTATTCACAACTGAAGTCAGCCTCCCATTTATCGCACAGAATGAAAGTGGGTCTCAGCACCTTCAAATCTCCGTTACCCGAACTAAACTTGAACAACTAGCCACCCCTATCGTCCACCGAATCCAGGACCCTATAAAACGAGTGCTTCGAGACGCGAAATTAACACCCCAAGAGATCGATAAAATAATTCTTATTGGAGGCCAAACACGAATGCCACTTGTTCGTAACTTTGTGGAAGAAACCATGGGCAAACAACCTGAACGCGGTGTAGATCCAATGGAGTGTGTAGCCGTTGGTGCGGCGATCCAGGGAGGTGTATTAGCTGGCGAAGTCAAAGATCTTTTATTACTTGATGTTACCCCTCTCTCGTTGGGCGTCGAAACACTAGGTGCAGTATTTACTAAACTCATTGAACGTAATACCACTATCCCAACAAAAAAGAGCCAAATATTTACGACAGCAGCTGATTCACAAACAACCGTTACTATTCACGTTCTCCAAGGAGAAAGAACTATGGCAGCAGATAATACATCACTTGGCATGTTTAATCTTACAGGCATTCCTCCAGCACCCCGAGGCATCCCCCAAATTGAAGTAACCTTCGACATTGATGCAAATGGAATATTAAACGTTTCAGCTAAGGATCTTGGCACAGGATCAGAACAGAAGATAACTATCACAGCATCAACAAAACTTTCCGATGAAGAGAAAGAACGTATGATACGAGCTGCTGAACAATTTGCGGAGCAAGATCGACGAAAGAAAGAAGAAATCGACGTCCGAAATAATGCCGATTCACTGATATATACTGCAGAAAAGACAAAGACAGATCTAGGTGACAAGATTAACGCCGAAAACGTCAATAAAATTGATGTGGCGGTAGAAGCATTACGGCAATCTCTGTCAGGATCCGATAACGATGATATCAAAACAAAAACTGAGGCGTTAACCAAGGTTCTCCAAGATGTTGGAACTGTAGTGTATCAACAAGCTGCTCAACAAGCACAACAAACCGGACAATCCCAACAGACACAATCAGAGACCCAAGCCAGCTCTGAAAATGAAAACGTAGTTAATGCAGATTACACCGTGGTTGACGAAGATAAAGATTAGCGCGCACGCTTATCAAAAATCACATGGCTAGTTAGCGAGTGCTTACCCTGAATGGTTGACTGTAATGGATAAACGAGACTATTACGAGGTTCTTGAAGTCTCCAAAGATGCTTCCAAAGACGTTATTAAAAACGCATACCGGAAACTAGCCCTAAAATATCATCCTGATCGTAATGAGTCACCTGAAGCAGAGGAGCGATTCAAGGAGATTTCTGAGGCTTATGCGATACTTTCAGATGATGAAAAAAAACGTCAATATGATCGGTACGGTCACGCAGGTATTGGCCAGCGATATAGTCAAGAAGACATCTTTAGAAACGTCAATTTTGACGAGATTTTTAGAGATATGGGTTTTGGCTTCGGCGGTGTTGATAATATTTTTGATATATTCTTTGGAGGTCGAAGAGCTCGAGCCTCAGGACCACAAAGAGGTGTAGATCTTAGGTATGATTTAGAGGTTTCCTTAGAGGAAGTCGCGTCTGGAATTGAAAAAGAGGTTACTTTCCCACGAAAAGAAGGCTGTGAACTCTGTAAAGGAAGTGGGGCAAGTCCCGGTACAAAACCAGTTACCTGCCCACGTTGTCAAGGTCGAGGGCAAATTGAATTCGCCCGATCAACTGGATTCGCAAAATTCATTCAAGTTACAACGTGCAATCAATGTAAAGGACGTGGTCAAACTATCGAAACACCCTGCACAACCTGTCAAGGCACAGGGGTAGTTTCGAATGAACGAAAAATTCAGGTCAAGATACCAGCTGGCATCGAGAGTGGTACAAGGCTAAGATTAAGCAGTGAAGGCGAAGTCGGAGGCAGAGGCGGGCGTCCTGGTGACTTGTATGTTGTTGTGCATGTTCGAACACACCCCACTTTCCATCGAAATAATAGCGATCTGATGATCGATGTCCCCATAGGTTTCGTTCAAGCTGCACTTGGTGCTGAAATTGAAGTACCAACCATCGATGGTAAAGCAAAGCTGACAATCCCCGCTGGAACTCAAACCCACACAGTATTTCGGATGAGAGGAAAAGGATTACCTAAACTCCGTGGTTTTGGGAAAGGAAACGAGCTTGTTCGAATCATTGTGGAAATTCCAACCAAACTGACCTCGAAACAAAAAGAATTATTGATCGAGCTTGCGGATGACATGAATCAAAACGTGAAAGTTAAAAAAGGTATTTTCAGCTAAAGCGTGAGTTATGACAGAGCAAAGACTTTGATGAAACTTTTAGTTGCCAGTGATCTTCATGGAAATGTATCACGAATTGAGCAGCTCATTAATCAGAGCCGTCATCATCTTCCCGATGTAATCGCATTATGTGGCGACTTAACCCACTACGGTAGCGTTTCCGATATTATTCCTGTCTTGAATGAATTATCAACAGTATCAATTCCCATTTTCTTTGTACCTGGAAATCTTGATCCACTTGCCCTTCAGGATCAGGTGAAGATCCAACACACAACAAATTTACATGGTCGAAGCATAGAATTCAATTCATACACTTTCATTGGAATAGGCGGTAGCGTCTACACGCCTTTTAAGACACGATTTGAACTGAGTGAGAACGAGATACAAACACTTCTTTATAGGATCTATGATCAGCTCCCCGTTAAGTCCAAACACATCATCATCTCACATAACCCCCCCTATCGTACTCGACTCGATGTCACATCATCAGGGGACCATGTTGGTAGCAAGGCGCTACGAGAGTATATCATCAAAACTCAACCTCTTTTAGTAATGTGTGGCCACATTCACGAAGCCCAAAGCATTGATCGACTCAACGACTCATTACTTATTAACCCAGGCCCCCTCTTTGACGGGTATTTTGGAATGGTTGAAATCGATCCAAACGATAATATACAAGCGAATCTTTGTCGATTGTGACAAAGTTAAAAAGAACCCGTTATGCTGAGTATACGACTTTGGAGGCCATGGAATTGTCTGTTGAAAAAGGAGATTTTATTCTTATTGATTATGTTACGACTATTCAAGAGACCGGAGAAATATTTGATACAACCAGTGAGGACAAAGCGAAAGAGAGTGGAATTCTAAAAGAAAACACAGTATATGAACCCATGTTAGTAGTTGTTGGTGAAGGCTGGGTTCTAAAAGAATTAGACGACTCACTATTAGGACTCGAATTGAATGCACCAGTGACAATCGAAATTCCTCCCGAGAAAGGATTTGGACCCCGCGATCCTAGTAAGATACGCCGTGTACCTATTCGAAGATTCCGAGGGCAAGATGTGAGTCTCTATCCTGGCGCACAAATTGAAGTCGAAGGAAGCTTAGCAATTGTGCGAAGCGTTGGGTCAGGGCGCGTTCAACTTGATTTTAACCCTCCTTTAGCAGGTAAAACATTAGTATATGATTTAACTGTCCTATCCAAAATAGAAGAAATTGAAGAAAAGATTAAAGCTCTCATTCATCGCAGACTACCATCCATTGACATAGGTACATTTACCATCAATATAGCTGATAAGCAAGTTACTATCGAACCTCCTGATGAGTCCTATTATCTCGAAGGAGTCCAATTTTCCAAACGTGGAATCGCAACTGATCTTATACGCTTCTTCCAAGAAATTAATAAAATTGTGTTTCTTGAAAGTTTTGAACGCAAAATAGCAGCAGATGTTGTAGAGGAAGCAGCAGATGATGAAGCTATAGAGGAAGTAACGGAAGCTACTGTTGCGGAAGTCGACGGAGAATAACTTCAACTAAAGAGTGTCCTTCCGGACAGCTTATTACTTCTTTAACTTCAAGGATCTTCACTTTCTCCCCGTTTTTTAGTCCTTGAGGTACACAGGTGGAATAATGAGTACAACTCAGATTGTGACATTCCTGGGTTGTAAACGTGATGAGTGCTTGCGGAAAAACAAACTTTGGATTAATAGCGGCGTCACGATCGGCTTCTACAACTTTCACTACTTGCACGCCGTCCTCGTGAATGTTACATGGAAAATTTTTATCTCGTACTTCAATAATCTCATAGACGCGATCAGCTTCAAGATTGGTCATGCACACGTTATATAATCGACATTTCTTGCACTCAGTTAACGGCTTTTCATGGAGAAAAAGGAAGCCAGTTTTTGATTGTTTTAACCCTACGACTGTAATTGTTTCTTCTTTATCATCCATTTTGCTTCTCTCAACTAATAACACCAGTTGTCATCGCAGCTTCGATTGCTGTCTTGCGGGTCAACCCGTCGCGACCTAGAATCGTGAACCGATGTGGGCGAATTGTGTGAGCTTGTAGTAAAGCCTCGATAATATATCTATCTTTTATCCCCATGTCGTGAGCGGTGATGGGAACTCCGATTATTTGGAGTTTTTCGCGTATTTTCTGCCAATTTCGATGTTGTAAATAGGCCATGAGAATTGCACCTATTCCACACTGTTCACCATGGAGCGCAGGGGTATCCGCAATCGTGTCTAATGCATGGCTGAACATATGTTCTGCCCCACTACATGGTCGACTACTCCCGGCGATGCTCATCGCTACTCCGCAACTAATAAGCGCCTCTAATACAATCCGTAAACCCTCTTTAGTATTTTTAGCTATTGTCACGGCATTTTTCATGATGAGGCGTGCGCTCATTAATGCTAGATTTGCAGAGTATTCTCCATAATATTCATTGGTACAGCGGTGTCCAAGCTCCCAATCATATACTGCAGTATATTTTGAGATGATGTCTCCACAACCTGCAGCCGTTAATTGATAAGGAGATTGTAGAATCACTTCTGTATCCGCCAATATTGCTAGAGGTGCTGTAGTTGAGATTGAGGTGGGTTTATCTAACCCTTTGACAGAGGCTCGAGAACTCGCAATTCCATCGTGGGAGGCAGCGGTTGGAATGCTTATAAATGGCTTCTCAATTCGCGAAGCCGAAATCTTCGCGACATCGATTACGGTTCCACCTCCGACGCCCAAGACAACTTCGCAGGGACAGTGTTTTAGATACTCAATCACACCTTCCATTATCTGAACACTTGAAGATGGGACGAAGAAGTGGTTGACTTGATAGTCTTCAACGGTTAATCGTTCAATGATTCCCTTTGTAATTATCGAATAAACATTGGGACCTGTAACCACAAATATTGATGATTGGAAACCAAGACTTTTACAAACAGTAATTAATTGAGCGAGTACACCTCTACCGATTAAGATTTCACGGGGTAATTGCATGTAATGCTGAGGTGTTGAACCCATATTATCACAATGATTTGTGAACAGTATTTATCTTTTAGTTTCTTTACTGGTCTGAAAGCCTCTTGAAAACCCACCTTCTCTCTCCATACTGAACTTACAGCACACACCTGAGTTAAACTCGAAATGTTTTTAAGTTGAAATTATAACTCACTAAATGTCACCGAAAATTTTGTGACTTATTCACTGATATTTTCGCTGTTCTTTGTGTTTATTGGTGAAGTCTATGGTAGAGAATGACGGTAATACGAAACTTGATGAAATGGTGTTAAAAGGTACAACGACAACAGGAATTGTGTGCACCGATGGAGTAGTGATGGCGACTGATACTCGCGTCGTTATGGGCTATACAGTGGCTCATAAACAGGGTAAAAAGATCTATCCCCTCGCTGACCATATCGCTATGACTATTGCAGGAGGAGTCGCCGATGCTCAAAACGTCGTCGAAATTTTACAAGCCAATGCTAAACTCTTTCGATTGGATAAAGGCCGAAAGCTCCCTGTAAGTGCTGCTGCTCGACTTGCTGCTAACATCTTATTCTCTGCACGAGGATATTTAATGGTACAAGCGTTAGTTGGCGGTGTCGACGACTCTGGATCACACATTTTTTCCATTGACCCCTATGGTAGTATCACTGAAGAAACCTGTGTAGCAACAGGCTCCGGCTCCCCTGTAGCATATGGTGTATTAGAAGATGGATATAGAGACAATTTATCCACTGATGAAGGCATCTCACTATTGTCACGAGCAGTGGCTTCCGCGATGAAGCGAGACGCGGGTAGTGGAGATAGTTATGATGTCGCAGTCATCACCTCAGCAGGTTACCGTGAGTTAACCACTCAAGAAAAAACTTCATAGTGCGTGCATGGACGAAGACCCAATGTTAACCGATTAACGGTTAACCCAGGATAAGAAAAATATTGCCCCCTTTCAATGAGGACCAAACGAAACTACGAGATGTAATTTTCAAGCTCGTTCCTATGGAAGCTGAGATTAGCAGAATTGAATTTGAAGGTCCAAAAGTCGCTATTTATGCTAAAAAGCCAGAAGTCCTCGTTGATCAAAACTATATTATCACAGATATCGTCAGTCGTCTTCGAAAACGAATCGTAATTCGGTCGGATCCATCGGTTCGGATGCCTGAGAAAAAAACTGACCAATTTATTTATAATTTGATCTCTGCAGAAGCTGACATCACCAATACGACGTTTGATCCAACTGTAGGTGAGATTGTCATTGAGGCTAAAAAACCAGGATTAGTGATCGGCAAAGACGGTGCGTCCCTCCAGGAGATCCTGAAATCAACTAAGTGGCGCCCTCGTGTATTGCGAACTCCACCACTACAGTCCAAGATCATTGCCCATATCCGACATTACTTGCATTCAGAAAGCGAGGATCGGGGAAGAATCCTCCGTCATGTCGGTGAACGAATCTTTCGTCCACCGATATATAAAGCTGGAAATGTCACGATACATGCGTTGGGAGGTGCTCAACAAGTTGGGCGCTCAGCGTTTTTAATCCAAACCAATGAAAGCCGAGTATTGCTAGATTGTGGCATCAATCCCGGCTCCTCCAATCCTGTGACAGCGTATCCTCGTCTAGATGTTGCCGCTTTTGATATTGAGCAATTAGATGCGGTCATAATCTCGCATGCGCATCTCGATCATTGTGGCTTTCTCCCCTTTCTCTATAAATATGGTTATGATGGGCCCGTTTATTGCTCCCAATCCACCTCAAGTTTAATGACTCTCTTGCAACTCGATTATTTAGATGTGACTCAGAAAGAGGGTCGCGCCCTCCCCTATGATCAAAAAGACATTCGAGCAGCAACCTTACACACTCTTCCGATTAATGAACAGACGGTTACCGACATTGCACCTGATGTCCGATTAACTATCTATAATGCGGGACACATTCTTGGCTCCTCAATCGTCCACCTTCATTTTGGTGAAGGCTTACATAATGTAGTGTATACTGGCGATTTCAAGTACGGTCGTACTAATTTATTAGAATCCGCAGTGTCACGATTTCCACGACTTGAAACTTTGATCGTCGAAAGTACCTATGGTTCCAAAAATGACGTTATGCCAAGACGACGCGACGCGGAGAAGCAACTCATCTCAATCGTGAATTCAACCATCGAAAAACAAGGTACGGTCCTCATCCCAGTGCTAGCAGTTGGGCGTGCTCAAGAAATCATGCTCGTCCTCAACGCATACATGCAAAACAGCTTGCTTATGGAAGCCCCCATCTATATCGAAGGCATGGTCAACGAAGCAACCGCAATTCACACAGCATATCCAGAGTATCTCGCCCGCCATGTCCGCGACCAAATCTTACATAAAGGACTGAATCCATTCCAATCAGACTACTTTATTAATGTAACCGATCCAAGTACTCGTCACGAAATCGTGGAAGGCGGTTCCAACATCGTCATCGCTACCTCCGGCATGTTACAAGGCGGACCATCTGTCGAGTATTTCAAGCAGCTCGCAAATGACGAACGGAACTCCATGATTTTTGTCAGTTATCAGATTGAAGGCACTTTAGGCCATCGAATCCAAAAAGGTTTGAAAGACACACCACTGATAAACAGCGAAGGAAAACTCGAAGTCGTCAACATCGAATTAACCCCTCATACTGTTCAAGGGTTTTCCGGGCACTCCGATCGAAATCAACTAATAGCGTACCTGAGAAAAATTACTCCTAAACCCGAACAAGTCCTCGTAGTTCATGGAGAGCGAAGTAAATGTCTTTACATGCAAAACTTTTTCAGACGGAATCTGGGGCTTCAATCCTATGCACCTGGGATTCTGGAATCGATTCGATTAAAATAGATCTTCAACTTCCCTATTCTCAATTCATCAAGTAATTAAGAGGTTTGTCAGTTTTGAAAGTGAATCTTGAACTTGTTGCACGTGATGCACGGAAAGCGGTGAAAAGAAATGACGTTATCATCGTCATTGATGTACTCAGATGCACTTCCTCCGTTATCACTGCTCTAACGAATGGCGCTCACGCGGTTATCCCAATGCCGACTGTTTCAGCCGCGCGTGAAAAAGCTGAAGAACATCCTCATTACCTTCTCGCTGGAGAGCGAGAAGGCGTAAAACCCGCTGGCTTTGTACTGGGAAACTCGCCACTCGAGTTTACACGAGATCGGGTTGCTGGTAAAACAATCATCATGACTACAACGAGTGGTACCGCTGCGTTTGCGCGTGTGAAAGATCACCCGTTCGTTCTTGTTGGTGCATTATTAAATGCTGCAGCTGTTGCCCAAACAGCCATTATTCTGAGTGAACAAAATCGACTTGACATCTCCTTTGCCTTATCTGGTAAACGAGGATCCTTTAGTCTTGAAGATTTCCTAGGTGCAGGCGCGATAATCCATCATTTCAATGACATGGATCTGACTTATTCCGATACTGCGTATGCATCATTGCTGGCATTTAGAAACACTCAACCGTCTCTCTACGCGGCTATTTCCAAAGGAACACACGCGCAAACACTCCTCGATCTCGGGTTCAAAGATGATGTCATTCACTGCACGCAGCTGAATAGATTCACCACAGTTCCAGTACTTCGTGGAGAATCTATACTATCCCGCATATAAATTGACTCAAGATTTATAAGACACACGATCACTACATCTCAATCAACCCGCGGACCCGCGGTAAGATATTGGATTCCTCCATATCCCGCAGGCTCAGCCTGGTAGAGCTTCCGAGTTAACTTGATAGAAGTTAACGGAGATGCTGTAGATCTGTACTGATAGTGCGGATCACTTAGCCTATCAGGCATACAACGGAAACCGGATTGTCCCAGGTTCAAATCCTGGCCGCGGGACCACCACTTCACAAAAAAAAAAAAAATTCACTGGAAGAAGACTAGGCTTTTCCATGTCTCTGTGAACCTACGCCCCTCTATTATGTGGCTGAAATGAAAATTAGTAAACGATATCATCTGCGAGCTCGAGAACGCAAGGATATAGCACAACAAATTTTATATGTATTAAAAATTGATTTTCCGCAAATCAACAAGAAAAAAACGAGGACAGAGATTCTTGAACTCTCTGATGGTCAAAAGATTATCCTGTTTAATAATCTCCCTTCGTTTATCCTTGACGATAATGATCTATATCCAACATTATTGAATGCTGACATTCTCACATATTTGCCCACGATAACTGTTGATACGGGCGCTGTTTCCTACATTTGCAATGGTGCGCATTTAATGGCGCCAGGTATTACTGAATTCGCTGGATCTTTTGAAGAAGATGACATCCTCGTTATTGATGAAGAACGACATAATAAACCTCTTGCAATAGGGCGATCCTTGCTGCCTTCTCATCAACTAGAAAATATTAACTCAGGAAAAGTAGCCCTCAATCTACATTATGTCAGCGATCCTGTCTGGACATTTCTTCACAACCTATGAAAAGATGTTATTGAATTTTTTCTACCCCAGTAAATTATATATTGCAGCACCACCTCCTAATCTGAAACAGGTAATGCCCTGGTAGTATAGCCAGGCCTAGTATAATCGGCTGTCACCCGATTGACCCGGGTTCAAATCCCGGCCAGGGCGCCAGGTTTTTAATGAAAAGTATGCTCGTGTTAAAGTACTAGAAGATTGACGAGATATACTAGTCCAGTGATTGGAAATGAGTTATAGCGAATGAAGTATGTTGACTTGCATGTTCATTCCACGTTGTCTCATGATGGTCGATCATCCCTCTTTCAAATGTGTCAAAAAGCGCGCGCGTAAAAACTTGCAGATCTGGTTACGCAAGAGTGCTGAGTACGACATTTTCTTGCCGTTTCAAGAGGCCTGATCGGCCTGTGAGCGAATCATTTAAGGAGTATTATTATAGAATAAATTTCTAGAAAAAAATAGTTAATTTTATATATTTAATATTCAGAGATATAGCTTCGAAACACTGAACGGAGTTCGATGTTTTTCACCAATATTCAATATATCTCCTTCCACGAAAAGATCAGTACAGTTGTCGAAGGTCTTAATCATATTCGTGATCAGATCGAGTACTCCCATCTCGCGATGGAACACAAGTATAAAACACTATTTCATAAATGTGTCCAAGCACAGGGCGACAAACATTCTGCTGCCGCCATGCTATTCGCAAATGAATGCACAAAAGTGCGAAAAATGGCAAAAGCAATAATGGTTAGTCAATTAACATTGGAACGCCTTGTCTTCAATCTCGATACGATCCAAGATTACTGGGACGCAGTTGCCGAATTCAAACCTATGCGCTCAACATTACAACTATTGAGTGGGCGCTTAGCCGATTTTCTCCCTGAAACTGCACATCAATTAAAACAACTTGGAGAGACGTTATCGAGCATAACTGATGAGATTGACAATAAACTGGATTAAGCTAGTCTTCTATTATGTGTGCATCATTTACAAACAGGTTAACGCTAATTACGCCTCAGTTACCCTGATTGACGTGTTTCCCAGCCTTCCTCAAATAGACGCAGGAATTTGTGAGGACTATACGGATATTTCGCAGCTTCACTCTCATTCAATTCAACACCCCATCCAGGGGATTCAGGGACAGATAAAGAGCCATTTCTCACCCGTGGGACACCAGTGAAAATATCCCAGATCCAAGGCTCCAGAGAATCATCAAAGTTTTCATGAATGAGGAAATTCGGAATCGAAGCATGTAAATGAGCGTTAATCGCAGTACAGAGAGGACTTTGTGCTTGATGACATGCGACCAACGCTCCAGCTGATTCAGCAATACCACAGACTTTCTTGATATTGGTCAGTCCAAGATGAATCACTTCTGGTTGAACAATATCAATGACACGGGGAGCAAGAAGATCGATAAACATCCCAATTCGATCATATCGTTCTCCCACGGCTACAGGGATATCGATTGCTTTTGCCACTTCAAGCGTTGCTAGGACATCCATAGAATCAACAGGGGTTTCAAAGAGCATCGGGTCATACTGCGTTAATTGTCGTCCAATATGAATCGCATAGGCTGATGTGAATCGATCATGTCCTTCGATCAAAATATCTATATCGGGTCCAATAGCGTCCCGAACTGCCTCAACAATGTTGATGGCTTTTCGTTCACTTTCACGATCCATCCGACCCAATGCACCGCCAAAGGGATCAAATTTCAGTGCCGTATACCCCTGCTTCACCATCTCTGCAGCGCTGTCAGCAAAAAACTGAGGATCACGTGGTCCTTTATACCAACCATTCGCATAAACCCGAAGGTGATTACGACATTTTCCTCCTAATAACTGCCACACGGGTACACCTAAAGCCTTACCGACAATATCCCAGCAGGCAAGTTCAACGCCACTCATCCCCCGCGAAGATCGTAAAAACCGACCTTTATACATCTTATACCAAATTCGTTGGGGATGCCGGGGATCCTCCTCTAAAAAAAAACGTGCTAATTCATCGATATCCGCTTGATGAGGACGCGTTGATAAGCCTCCAGTGGCTTCACCAAGACCAGTTATTCCCTCATCGGTAAACAACTTTACAAAAAGCCAATTCTTCCACGGGTTACCAATAATAATCGTCTGATAATCTATGATCTTCATGATCGCGACCACGACATGAATGGTTGTAAATTCGCTAAGATTTCATCGAGATACTGCGAGGCGATGTCATCGAATGGCATAGCCCCGAGTCTCTTTAACGGGCAGTCTATAACTCCTCGACGATACAGTACTTCCTTATAACACCCCGACAATTGTCGTTCGAAGAAGTAAAGTGGAGCCAGCTCTTTATAAATCCGTATGGCCAGGCTCTCATCACCCTCTTCAAGCGCGTTCCAGAAGGCAACCATAACATCAGTAACATGACATCCCGGCATCTGACCACTCACTCCACGCCGATACTCCTCGATCATATAGCGTCCACCAGCTCCTCCGAACACTCCTTTACAAGAGCCATCATTATCCTGAAGGATTGAACTCAGTCGCATAGTGCTCGGTACCGTTTCTTCCTTAATATACTGGACCCCGTCGATCTCTCGACAGAGCTTTAGAACAAACTCCGGAGACATATCTGTTCCAATGGGAGGAACATAATTCTGGATCCACACGGGTATCTGCGCGGCTTCAGCTACCTTTTCATAATACTCGAAAATCAATGCTTTACTCAATGGTGATCGCTTAACATAGGGTGGCATCGCGATAACGCTATCCGCGCCTATCTCCCGTGCATGCCTCGCGAATGTGACTGCAACTTCTTGTGCGACACCAGCAACCCCAATAACTACCGGGAGTCGTCCTGCGTTCTGCTCCACCAAAGTCTCTGCCAACTGAAATCGCTCTGCATCACTTAATGCTGTGAACTCACTGGCATTAACGGGGAACACTAAACCATGAGCTCCACATTCAATACAGAAGTCGATAAGACGCCGAAAACTGGGGACATCAATTTCGCCAGAAGAAGCAAATGGTGTCGAGGGAATTGTAAATATACCTCGATACGCTGAACTTTTCGTCATATCTTAAACTAAGTTTACGCGTTTTTATAGCTTGTCGTCACCCTCAGATTCCGAATCTTGGGTATCTATTGACTCATTCGCGATACGAGCAAAGTTCATCTGAAGATCTGTGAGTAAATTTAGTTGGCGTTTAGATTCCTCAGCAGAAATCTTGTCTTTCAATTGATTAATGAGAAAAGAAATGCAATCGATACTCATGCGCGCTTGTGCTAGATCTCGTTTCACGGTATTCGATCCCGAAGCAGTTCGTAAACCCAGATGTTGCCAGGCTTTAGTGGCTAGAATACTCACAAATAAATTAAGTAGCACGTAGGTGTCAAGCGAGGTGATATCAAAGAGCTCAGACCCTGGTTTCTGATCATTTTCCGGTTGCATCTATATCACATCCACACATGGTAATATGTTTTACACGCGCGCCCGTATAAATTTTAACAATGACGCGTTACCTCATTTGAAATTAGGTATGGCCAGGGATGGATTCTTCTAATGATTGTCTCTTGAGTCGTTGAAGGTCTTTCACATATTCTGCCCACGCAGAAAAAAAGCCCTGATCAAACTCGTTTTGTAATGGATTATTGGATTCTTCCAGAAATTCTTTCCGGAGCTGTCTTAGTTTCTTGGTATCCGAAGGATCAATCTGAGTGGCATAAAAATAAGGATTATCCTTTGCTCGAAACGCAGCAAATATACCTTCCAAGGCGTTAAAAAATCCCCGGTCCCATTGAGTAGTTTTTAATTTCTCCTTAATTTGTTGCAGTACTTTTTCAGCTTCACTCATTCGTCGTTCATTTAATAAAAGTATGTATCTCTGAATTAGCGCTTTAATTTTACGGGGGACAGCTCTCTTGACCATTCTTGGAGACCAACTTTCAATAACTGTAACTTGCTTATAATGATTTAAAGACCTTTGTCTTAACGATTATTTAATGTGACAACAGTGTATGAGATAGAGCAAGATAGTTGGAGTAAAAAACGCGATGTAATGCGATACTACGATACCATCGCTTCAGCATATACTGAATTACATGGTAAAGAACAACAATTGAAATACCATGCTGCTTTACAACATCTCCCTGAAACGAACAAAGCGATTCTTGATCTTGGCTGTGGGCCAGGTTTATTATTCTCGTTTATCTCGACAAAATCCTTGCTTGTTGGGATAGATCTCTCATCGCAGATGGTAATGCGCGCAGCTCGTCGTCTCCATGCTCACCCTAAAGGTCATGTACTTTGTGCAGATGTGGATTACCTCCCATTCCGTGACTCTATTTTTAATGCTGTCTTGGCGTTTACTCTTTTTCAAAATGTTGGAACACCACACACGACACTTCAGGAAGTGTCTAGAGTTCTCAAAAATAACTCGATTTTTATATTATCTGCTTTAAAATCGGTTTTTCCATACGATGTGATCGTGAATTTATTACGTCAATCGCATCTTCATCTAACCACGTGGCTTTCCACAACCTCAAAGGACTCTCTCATCATTTGTCAAAAGGTAACTTTTTATAGTAAAAATACAAGATAAGCCTCGTTGGAGACTATTCTCTTGGAAACTAGTAGACGACCTATAAACACTCTGCTCCGAAGCCTTCGCAAGCCCGTTGCTGTGAAGCTAAAAAATAATTTAGAGTATCGTGGGCGCATGATTCGGTGTGATAACTACATGAATATTACTTTAGAAGGAGCTTCCGAATTTCATGATTCAACTCTAACAGCAGATTATGGAAACGTCTTCATCCGTGGAAATAATATTTTGTACATCCGGATCGACCAAGATCGATTACTCTAGCGCATTTTTCACCTTTGTAATATACAAAAATTTAAATTCTGTTCTTACTATTGCCCATCACTATTATAGATGATAATTATGTCAAGCACAATCAGTCTAAAAGCCTTACCTTGTGACATGATCGAGGATTGCGACGTCGAAATCGTCGAACGGAAAGGACAAGGACACCCCGATTACCTCACTGATGGTGCCTCAGAAGCAGTATCTCGCGAATTATGTAAATACTATTTACAAACATTTGGCACCATTCTCCACCACAATGTCGATAAAGGCTTGCTCGTTGGAGGAAAAGCTAATCCTTTTTTTGGAGGAGGAGAAGTCATCGAACCAATCTATCTCGTCGTGGCTGGTCGCGCCGTCACCTCTGTAAAACAGAATGGCCAAGATACTCCTGTTCCTATTGGTAGTATCGCATTAAAAGCTATACGCGAGTTTTTAAATGATAATCTCCGCTTTTTAGATGTGAATCGTCATGTAATCATCAATTACATGATAAAACAAGGTTCAACCGATTTAGTGAAGACCTTTAATGCAGGACAATCCATCCCAATCGCTAATGACACATCGTTTGGTGTCAGTTATGCTCCGCTCAGCCAGACTGAAAAGCTTGTTTTTGAAACTGAACGATTCCTCAATTCAGCGTCGATGAAGAAGCGGTTGCCTGAAGTGGGTGAAGACATCAAAGTAATGGGATTACGTCAAAATAATTCAATTGTCTTGACGATTGCTGCGCCTCAAATCAGCAGTTTGACGCCTGATCTCGAACATTATCTCAGCGTCAAAGAGGAAGTTGCTACTCGCATAGCTGACCAAGCTGTAAAGATCACTGACCGAGATATCAGGGTCTACGTTAATACTGCAGATAACATTCAGGACTCGGTGGTTTATCTCACGGTGACTGGGACATCAGCAGAACAAGGCGATGATGGTAATACGGGGCGAGGAAACCGGATCAACGGATTAATTACTCCTTGCCGACCGATGTCTATGGAAGCAGCTGCAGGTAAGAATCCCATCAATCATGTGGGGAAGATCTATAATGTCCTCGCTAAACAGATGGCGAATCATATTTATTCGGAAACAACTGGCATTGCTGAAATATATGTGAAGATACTAAGTCAAATTGGGAAGCCCATAACCCAACCGTTAATTACTGATGTTCAACTTGTTCTTGAGAAAAATATTGCATTAAATAATCTGAAACAGGAAATTGAAAGTATTATTGAAGAAGATTTAGTTAATATTCAAAACATCAGCGAGCAAGTTATTGCAGGTCAAGCATCTCTCTTCTAGCACCTGTGCGCTAGCTAGTCGATTGTAGATTGCGTGTATGACAACGAATTAGGTTTACGTGTCTTTAGTTCGTTGTGATTGATACTGGCTAACGATCTGTGCGAGGTTTAAACCTGTTTCTTCAGTTTTAGTCTTGATGTTCCCTTGGATTGCCGTTGAAAGCTTGTTGCTCCGAGCATACGGATAACCACTAATCCACTCCACTTCAAGGTCCAAGGATGAGAGCACTGGTACTTCAAATTTTTCAAAAGTTTCTTCAGCTTGATGAGACATTGCAGTAGCGGTAACCACAGTCTCGATCCCGTGTTTAAGTAGTTCCTTTGCTGTTGACGTTCCTCCACCACTCGCATCTAACAAGATGACTGCGTCCTTTTGCTGGAGAGAATACAGCTGTGCTGCTTTCTCAATACCTTCTCGTGTAAAGGTCTCAATAGGTTTCAGCAAGATTACATCGCCTTTGGCTTCTAATTTCTTAAATGCTTGAATAATCTCAAGTTCTTCTTCGAGGATTCGAATTTGTTTCTGCTTTTGTGCTACTTGGTGATGAAGACGCAAGATTTCGGAACGAATTTGTTGAAACTCTCTATCTGTCGCAATAGCTTCTGAAGTCTTCTGTTTTTCATATTCGAGGGCATCAGTAAGATTTTTAATTCGTTTCTTCAATTTCACAGAATTTTCAATAAGCATTTCATTTGAAGCCTGTAATTGTTGATTTTGCTTTTTATAGAAATTGATTTTTTTCTCGAATTTTTTCAACTGTGTAGTAGAAATATCATGTCGTTTATCGGATTTTTCACTTTTTCTTTCCTTATAGATCAGTGGTTCATTTGATTTAGTTTGTTTTGCTTTCACTTGTTGAATCGCCCTGTGGATGGGCGTGCCCTTGATGACAGAAGCTCGAATCTCGTCAATTGGAATATCTCGTCCGTTTTTCTGTGCTTCATGTTCTATTTGACTGAATTTATGTTGATAGTGATTCAATGCTTTTATTGCTGCGGCAAGGGCATCGCGTATATGTGAATTTTTGATTTTTATTCCCCATTTCTCTGCGTATATTCGTGATAACGCGCGTTTCTCAGAAACTTCCATAAGAGAGTCAGGCGTGAAAAGTACCCCATCTATCATGTTTGCTAATTTGCGAACAAATTCTGGTACAGGTTTTTTATCGGAAGCAATTACAAGAGGGAATCCGTATTCCATAATCATTCTAGTGATCTGTCCTCGTGTTAACTGTTTTCTGCTTGTGAGTAACAATGGCTTTGAGTTGGTAGTGATGATGGCTACTCCACAATTCGTGCCTGGATCGACGCCAATAAATAGCTGTTTAGTGTATCGAGGTTTTTCTACAAGTGGGGTTCTGATTGGATGTAATGAGATTTCTCTTCGAAATATTGGTTTGATTTTAACCTGAACGTGTTTTCCACTTTTTAGCTTTAGATGGCTTAATCGGCTTCTAGGAGCATAAATGTGAAAATGGGCTCTGTCGAGCCCAAAATCAGCTTCTCTTGAAAAAAGATCATAATCAAGAGAATTTTTCTGTAGGTAGGCTTCGATTTCTTTTGCAATATGCTTAATCGATGTATGAATTTTCCGTCTGTATCTGTTTTGGCTTGATCCGCCAGGTCCTAAACTCACGTTTCTCGAAACAATTATCTTGGTTTCATTTTCGAAGATATGTACCTCAAAGCCAATTCCTCGTTGAGCCAACCGTGCGGTTATAATCGCCTCTTCTAATGG
This sequence comes from Candidatus Bathyarchaeota archaeon, assembly GCA_026014905.1. The sequence goes on along the minus strand of JAOZHK010000001.1, from coordinate 8,907 downwards.
ATTGATCTTTGATGGTGGGGATAATCCCTTTTCGGTTGCCAGCCTTTGAAGGTTTTTAGTGCTTTGATCTGTCACTTGAATAATCCGTGCGTGCTCAGGTACTCTCGCAACGAAAGATCGGAGACCAGGAATGCTAGCCGCTACTTCATGTATATTATCAAAAGCAATGCTATGTGGTTTATATCGAGTAATTAATCGGATAAGTTGAATACGTGAAATCTGTTTATACTGGGCAGTAATTCGATCGCCATCAAGAACAGCTAACGCAAAGCGTCTGCTCTTTGTATTAGTTAAGTAATGGGGGTAAATGTCAACTCCTAGAATGATATCCGTTGACAGGGATTGGCCTCCAACTCTATAGAGTTCTATTCTTATTTTAAAACATATCACACCTGAGGTAAACATATTGTTTACTGGATTCGCGGGCGCACGTTTGCTAGTGAAATCTATTTTTTCGATCGTGATTCAGAAATAGAACAACGCATTTGTATCATTGATTGTGATCTCTATCCTTTAGATCACCTTCATAAAATTCATTGACTGATAACATCGTTATAACTAATTGATGAACGCCAAATTCCATACAATCGTCAGCATTCTGATTGGGGTTCTTATTGGCTGCAGCGTATCGTTTGGACAAACCATGATTCAAGGAACAGTGGCAATTTCGTCCACAGGGACGATTGATTATTCGCAACAGAACCGTCCAAATGCAGAGCTTCCACGGTTATATGGATGGGATTTGAAAGGCATGAATTGGCAGTTATCGCCGAATGTTTGGGAAACAGAGACGGTGTTTCAACAGATGCGCGCGTACGATGTCAATTTGGTCCGACGACACTTCGTCACAGAGCCATTGATGGAAAGCGGATCGACGATCCGTGCTACCTACATCAATCGCATGAAAAACAATGCGGAGATGGCGGCACTCAACGGTATGTGGATTATCTTTGACATGTACGCCCAACCTCTCTATCAAGGGAGTGGCGGCTTGGACGCCATGTATTGGCAATGGCAGATGCCAGAAAGTCAATTCCTGGAGATGTGGGAGTTACTTGCCACAGAACTCAAAGACTATAGTAACATCATCTTGGAACTCGGCAATGAACCCAATGATCAATCGAATACATATCCCGAACACCGTGACATCTGGATGCAACGCTGTATCAAGGCGATTGAACGGATGCGAGCAGCTGGCTTTCAAGGTTACATCGTCATCCCCTTCCCAGAAGTCGCGACGCATGGACATACAGGCATAGTATATCGCGATCAAGTCCGTGCTGTGGATCCCCTGAACCGCTACATGTGGGATTTCCATTACTACTGGTATTGGCAGGAAAGTCAGGCAGGCACGCCAAACGATACGTCCGAAGCCGCAATCCAAAGCTGGCTTGCGAGTCATGGTATCTCACAGCTGCGTGATATGGGTGACCGCGTGCTCTGTGGCGAATTTGGTGTCCATCAACAGAACTATGATGCCCGCGATTTGACACATTTCCAGAATCTCTTGATCGTTCTCAACCGTGATGGTTACGATTACTGTGCACAGTCCTACCAACCTGGCGACGACTTTCCGCAGCTAATTGGTGATTGGGGAACAACTGATTGGCGTACACTGAACACACAGGGAAACATTTACGTAGATGCATTGCCTTCCGATGTAAACTACTATGAATAGCGAGGCGCGCACGTAGATGTGTATGTTAGCCTCCAGCTTAACATATTTTAAGGTATGTTAAGCAAGTAGGACTCCAAATACGCCGGCTAAAAACACTCCATCAAACGTGCCTGCTCCTCCAATGCTGATTATAGGCGCGCCAAGATTTAAAATCCGATTAAGATTTAAAATATCTGCACCGAGTAATGTGCCAAGTGTTCCTGACACATATGCGATAATATGAGAAAAATCCCCACCGAACACGAGAGCAACTAACGATGAGATCGCAGGTGGAATGAGGATGGGGACAATAATGCCCATTCCTTGAATCGGACGTGATACTAACCGAACGATTGCTGTCACAACAATTAGAGCTATCCCGAGATTAAGGTACATGTCGGGTGGTATTTTTGTTAGCAAATACAAGGAAGTAACTGTGGGAACTAATGCGCCTCCTACATTTAGGGCGAGAAGAGTTTCGAAACGTCCCATACGGATGTCTGGTACAGGATAGGTAATTCCGAAAGCAGACACCTCACGGATGGTTAGTTTTGGACGTGTTGTTGAATATTTTTTGAGAGGGATATTCACGAAACTTCCTAAAAGACAGGTCACTAATATTAGAAAAATGCCAATACGTCCCATTGATGGAAATAACCGCTGGAACGCGGTGCCGATGATATTCACATAAAACAAGTAAAAAACTATGCTTAAGATGGCTGATAAGATCATAAAGGTCCGATTATGGACGGGTCGATAGAAAATATCTCTTAGTCGTCGAGTCGGCACCGGGTCTACGCTCCAAGTTGAGCTCGAAGCATTCTGGCCTCTGCTCTATCAAGTATTTGATGATCAAACGTTGGATCTATTTGGCCTAGTTTTCGATCAAGAATTGCTTTAATAAAACCATAAAACGCGAGATCAGGGCGTCCAGGTCGAGATTTAAATTCTGGATGAAATTGAGTAGCTAAGAAAAAGTAGTGATAAGGTAATTCGAGGATTTCCATTCTTATCCCATCTTCTGTTTTTCCGCTAAATTTGAGACCTTTTTCCGTGAAAAGGGGAATGTATTCAGGGTTCACTTCGTATCGATGGCGATGGCGCTCATAAATCGTGTTGACTCGATACAGCTGAGCTGCAAGCGTACGAGGCGTAACGAGTATTGGATACGCACCCAAGCGCATAGAAGCCCCTTTATAGGTAACAGTTCCTTGTTCAGGTAAGAGATTGATCACGGGATGCGGCGTATTAGTGTTAATTTCTGTACTGTTAGCACCTGTTACTGTACATACATTACGTGCATATTCCACTACCGCGAGTTGAAAGCCAAAGCAGAGACCGAGAAATGGGATATTGCTTTCACGGGCGAATTGGATTGCAGCAATCTTACCTTCGGTTCCTCGTTCACCAAAGCCTCCGGGCACTAGAATCCCGTTATAGTGGTGTAGCGCAGCTGTGGAGCCCTGGTTTTCAATCGTCTCACTTTCGATCCAGTCAATATGCACAGTGCTATGACATACTGCTGCAGCGATTTTCAGGGCTTCATTGATACTGATGTAACTGTAGGTAAGTTTAGCATATTTTCCACATACTGCGATGTGAATTTTGTGTGTGGAATGGAGAAATTCATCGACAATCTCATTCCATCGCCTCCAATCAGGCGTTCTTTGAGGAAGGTTTAGTTTATTCGATATGATGTTTCCAAGGCCTTGTTGGTCCAGAGTTAACGGGAGTTGATAAACTGTTTTCACGTTAGGTGAAGCAAAGACAGCGTCATTCTCAACGCTTCTAAAGAGTGCAATTTTGTCTTGGACATCTTTTGAAAGCATAGTACGACACCGGGCTACGCGCGCGCGTATCACGAATACAGAGTCAACATACGTGTGTGTCTTCTATCGACAATAGGATTATCGACATCTGTAGTAATACTTCAACTAACAAAACATTAAGCTACACGTTATCCCGTCGCTTAATGACTGCGTATGTATAGACAGATATGAGCATTAATCCAATGAAACAGATACCTAAAGCGATCATGGGTAGGTTCCACGATTACTTGCTAAGTAGTATATAATGCTTCGCATACACTGATCACACTAGCTACGCGCGCACAAGCACTGATTCTATTATCGTTATTCCAGATCTAAAATGAAGAAAAAAAAGAGGAAAAAATTTTGCGATATGGGGGAGAGAAACACGTTCTCTTATTCAATTACTTCGATAGCTTCTTCAGGGCAGCTGACTTCGCAAGCTCTGCATACAATGCATTCACTTTCATTGACTGGATTTGCCTTAGTTTCACCTGAAGCTTCGCTTAATTCGAAGACTCCAACAGGGCAAGTATCCACACATGTACCACAGCCAGTACATTTCTCAAGATCGACTTTCACGGTCATTTTCTTTTCCTCAGGATTCTTGGATAACAATGAATTTTGTGTAATAAATTAATGCCGTAATAAAAACTCTTTGTTCTTGTGAGGCTGTTTTGAGGAAACTCGGGTGTCAGTTATCTATTAACTGTGGATTCACGGGTGAGTGATCTTCAATCCTATGTGTAATTGTTGGTCGCCTACATTGAAGGTTTCATTGTAGGTATCGTATGGTAACGGGCCTTCAATCAGGGCTGTTGCAAGTGTTTCTGATTGTATGTATGCATGAAATCTCTCGAAAACAGAGGTCAAGAGAGGTGTTGCTATGTAATAAATTGTAATTTCATCAGAGATATCAAACTCAGCATTTTTTCGTTGATTTTGAATGCGGCGGACAACGTCACGGGCTAATCCTTCTTGTCTAAGGAGTTCAGTTAGCTGGATGTTGACTCCCACAACAATTTCCTCGTTCTGGCTAATCGCCCAGTTGTCAATCGAATTGGATACGATTTCAACTTCTGTTGGTAACACGAATATTTCCTGTTCATCAATGACTAGGGTGATATTGTGTCCTTGCTGTAATTGGTGAGCGAGATCGTTGTGATTCTGTTCAGCCATGCAGGCCTGAATCTTTGGAAAAAGCGCTCCATGCTTTTTTCCGAGTATTTGGGGAAGGAGTTGGATTCGATAAGTAATCAATTCACGCTTATTCGATGTGAAAGTAATTTTTTTAACATTTAATTCGTCTTGAATCAATTCACGGGATCGATGAAGTCTTTGTAACGTTGTTGCTGGTCCAGCAATTTTGGCTTCTGCGAGTGGTTGACGCAGTTTGATTCGAGCATGGTTACGGGCTGCGCGTCCCAGGTGGCTTATCTGAATCGTGAGATCCATGTCATGCATGAGTTCGTGATTAATTAATTGGAGATCAGCTTTTGGCCACGCGCTGTGATGTATACTTTCGGCTGCTAGGGGATCGATTTGGCGTACAAGATTTTGGTAGATCTCTTCGGTAAGGAAGGGTGTAAATGGTGCGAGGAGTTTGATTAGAGTCTCTAACGTTGTATATAATGTCGTATAAGCGGCTTTTTTATCTTCGTCTGATTCACTCTTCCAAAATCTTCGACGTGATCGTCGGATATACCAGGTGGAGAGCTCTTGTATGAATTGCCGGAGATGAGCTGTTGCTACATAGGCATCGTATTGCTCTAGGTTGGCTGTGACGTCCTGGATAAGTAGATTGAGTTTGGAGAGAATCCATTGATCAAGTATCGAAACGGTAGTCGAATGGTTCCGTGGTGTCCAGGCATCGATGTTTGCGTATGTGATAAAGAAGCTGTAGATATTCCATAAAGGAATAATGAATTCTCTTCTAACGCGATCCGCGCGCCCATAGCCAAAAAGGAGGTTGTTTTCCGCCTTATTCGTACAATAGATCCATCGCATCGCATCGGCGCCCATCGTTTCTGCGGCATCATCGAACCAAATGGCATTTCCCCAGGATTTATGCATCTCCCGTCCATCTTCCGCGAGGACTAATCCATGGCCTAAACACGTGGTAAAGGGTGCAACGCGTTCGAGGATCGTGCTCATTGTTAGCATTGAGTAGAACCAGTTGCGAAATTGGCCTTGAAGTGATTCACAAATGAGATCCGCTGGAAACCATTGCTTCCAAAACGCGCGATTTTCACGATAGTTTAAGGTTGAAAATGCCACGATCCCTGCATCCAGCCAAGGGTTACCGACATCTTTTATCCGTGTCATCATTCCCTCGCAGTGTGGACATGAGATTTTCACTGCATCGATCCAAGGACGGTGAGGGGTATGTCCCTCAAAGTCGTCCCATCCTTGTACTGCTCGTTGTTTCAGTTCATCGTGGCTTCCAATGACATCTGCGGCATCACAGTCTGGGCATACCCAGATAGGTAAGGCAAGCCCCCAATATCGTTTTTTGGAGATCATCCAGTCGTCCATATTTGTGAGCCAATCCAATTCCTGGTGTAAGCCATATGGGGGGATCCATTGGACATTTTGAGTTGATGCCATAATTTGATATCGTAAGTTTTCTGTCATCTCAGTTTCAGTGAGTTCACTGAGAGGTTTGTTAATTTTCTGACCCATAAAGATGAACCATTCATTCACTAAACGAAAGACTAATTCGTTACTACATCGCCAACAGACCGGATAGCGATGCGCATATTCTTCCACGTTGACAAGTAGCTTCTTTTCTTTTAAATTGTGTATAATAGCATCTGCTGAGTCGTAGACGTGGGTACCCGTTAACCAGTCAAATCCGGGAAGAAACACTCCGTACTCATCTAGTGGCGCGATCGCAGGTAATTTAAGTTGCTTACTCAGTTCAAAATCTTCCTTCCCACATCCTGGGGCGATATGGACGATGCCAGTTCCTTCACTCTCACTCACTTCATCCCATAAGATAACTCGATGCGCGTCTGCCGCGTTGACTTGTTGTCCGGCAGGAAATTCGTCAAAGGGTCCAATATATTGCCAGTTTTCCATCTCGCTGCCTTTCAGCGAAACTGTGACGACGGGAGTTGTATCGAAGATTCGGTCGACAGCGTGTTCTTCAAGATAAAGTATCTTGCCCTTCCACTGTACACCTAGATATGTCAGGTCAGGATGCACCGCAGCAGCAATGTTTGATGTCAGCGTCCATGGAGTAGTGGTCCAGACTAGTAGACTCTCGTTGGTATGTTGTCGTATGGGAAACTCAAGTGTGACTCCAGGATGCGTTAATTCTCGATATCCTTCTGTTGCTATCTCGTGCTGAGAAAGGGCTGTGGAGCAACGAGGACACCAAGGCATCACATCTCGTCCCCTATACAACCACCCTCGTTCATGACATTTCTTGAGGACAGACCAAATTGTGTAATTGTTTTCGTTTGAAAAAGTAAAATACGAGCCTCCGAGATCAGACCCGCCGAGATGACCAACCAATTGTTCAACGGTATCTGATACTGATCCGTGGCAGCCTTGCACCGTCAAAACTTTTTCGGGGTTATCTATGTGTGCAGCCAATTCACGGAGTAAAAGAGGATTATCCCAGTTCATCCAATACCCTAATCGTATCGATTGCTCAACCTGAGTGGCTGCATATCGCAATACCCGTTCTTTACAGCGATTCACAAAGCGTGCTATTCCATATTTTTCAATGTCTCGTTTGGATTTGAAATCGAGTTCTTTCTCTACTTCGACTTCAACCCAGAGTCCTTGGCAATCAAATCCATTTTGGTATCGAAGATTATATCCATTGAGTGCCTTATATCGCTGGTAAAGATCTTTCAAGGTTCGTCCCCAAGCATGATGAACGCCCATGGGATTGTTGGCAGTGATCGGACCATCGATGAATGACCAACGTGGATTCTCGGCATTCAGGGCAACTCGTTTCTGGAATGCCTGAGTGTCTTTCCAGAATTGTAAAATCTTGTGCTCCATTCGGGGAAGATCAATCGAATGAGATACGTCTCGATAGATAGTCATGGCTCTTACCCTCGATAGTTAACAGTTGTTAAAAAATGTGTCTCTCTTTCTTGGAAAGGCTTAACTAGTTAGCCTTCGCATCTGGAGTGCAAATCTGCTGGGTTAGTTGTAAGAGAATTCTTCCTGATTGAGTATCAGAGATTTCGTCTAAATGCGTTGATGCCATAGTGATCTTGTTAAAATTCTGGCTAAGGCGCTCTGCTAATATCTTTGTTAAGATATTATTCCTCTCTCCAAGAAGCACAGATGACACAGAAGGTTCACCTTTCGGTTGAGGTATGGCTATTGCTAGGGTACCGAGTTTAGGGCTCTCTGCTATAGTGTAAAACGCGAATACCGCATTCTCAATTTCGATCAACGTCACTGAAAACATTTGGGCACCTTCACTGATTTTTCTTGTTAGTACATTCATATGAAATGCCTCATAATGCGACGATAAGACCTGTATATGAGAATGCAAGATTGAACGAGGTTATTTCACTATAAACACACACCCACAAACATATAGCTAGCGGTATTTGCTGATAATAGCGTAACCTCTTGGTGTTTGTCAGTGACTACGCAGCGGAAAGCCTACATGTACGCCTTGTTGACCATTCTGTGTTGGGCAACCGTAGCTTCCGCCTTCAAGCTTTCGTTGCAATTCCTCAATCCACTGCATCTCCTTTTTTATTCCTCGCTAACTTCAAGCCTAGTTCTTTTCCTAGTACTCCTACTTGAACACAAATTGTCACTGTTATCGACTTACTCTTGGAGAGACTATCTTCGATCTGCACTACTGGGATTTCTTAATCCCTTCCTTTATTACGTGATTTTATTCAACGCGTATCTCTTACTCCCGGCTCAAGAAGCTCAACCCATTAATCAACTTTGGGCAATTGTTTTATCGATTTTATCTGTGGGACTTCTCAAGCAACAATTTCGGTTATCCAACTTTATCGCGCTTTTTATCAGTCTAGGAGGTGTATTAGTGATATCAACTCAAGGTAACATCATTGGGCTGAACTTCACCCATCCACTTGGCGTAGTGCTTGCGTTAAGTACCACAGTTATCTGGGCTCTCTTCTGGATCTATAATCTCACTGATAGCCGGGACGAAACATCTAAATTATTCCTTAACTTCAGTTTTGGCTCATTGTATACGTTATTAACACTTCTTTTCACATCAACCATTGTACCAGGGAATATCCAGGGGTTATTAGGCGCAGTGTATGTTGGTTTATTCGAAATGGGACTACCATTTCTTTTCTGGTTGAAAGCCTTACAATACTCAAGGACAACGGTGCAAGTGAGCATGCTCGTGCACCTCGTACCGTTTCTCTCTCTCCTTGTAATCCATTTAATGATTGGTGAACCCATCCTACCATCAACACTTTTTGG